>JAGLOK010000268.1 GCA_023139005.1 Clostridiales bacterium
ATAAGCAGGATGCTAAAAATCCAATGAATCTTCTTTTCATGATTAAAATTAAGCTTTATTTCGATTTTCCATTCTTTGCTGTAATGGCAGGCTGCCAAAATGCCTACAGACGTGATTGTCACAAAGTAGATTATTTTGCCTACGACACTAAAGACTGGGTTGTAATTGTTGCCCATAAATAAAAGGGCATTAGAGCCGAGATTTCCCACAAACCATGCTATCCATATGAGGAACATCGTTCTGATGATTATAATCTTGCTTCTTTTTGTATTGTATAGTTCATTCATTATTATACCTCGCTTATAATAGTCAGTACTGAGTATTTCGATAAAAGTAAGTTACTTTATGCCATAATACGAAGCATTTTCTAGTTATTTAAGTTAATAAGTTTAGTTTTTAGCTCTTGATACCATGTTAGCTCCGCTTGATAATGTAGCAAATGATGCGAAAAGATAGATGTTATATAAAGGTTGCTTTGAGGGGAGGAACTTTCCAGTGTATGCTTTTGATGATTCTTTAATTCATGGATTAGATTTTCCAAAATATCAATTTTCTTATCAATTACAGCGGATATTTCCTTTTCATTAATATGCTCTCTAAAGTATAAGACACCATCAAATAAAAACTCAAATTGAAGAAACTCAAATTGGGCTTTTACTAGACATTCTGCAAATTCTTTTTTGCCTTTATCGGTTATTTGATAAACCTTTTTTTTAGGTCGCGCTCCCTCTTGCGCGGTCTTACCAGCAATCAATCCTTCCTTAACCATTTTATTTAGATGGTAATAAAGATTAGCCAATTTAATATTGGCAAAATCAGAAATTTGTCGATCGATGACTTGCTTTATTTGATATCCGTGCATGTCCCCATACCGCATTAGCAAGCCTAAGATATAAAGCATTACTTTCAAAACTATACCTCACTAATATACTCAGCACTGACTATTATCTACTCATTATCATCTTTTGTCAAGTTTTTTTCAACCTACACTTTAGAAAGCAGTCGTCTACGATGCAAACTCCCGATAGTACAGCTCTGCATAGTGTGCACTCTTTTCAAGCAACTCGCTGTGTGTTCCTTCCTCTATAACTCTTCCATCTTTAATGTAGTAGATCATGTTCGCATGCTCAATGGTTGAAAGCCTATGCGCTACAACGACACTGGTTTTATCCTGCATCAATGTATCCAGTGCTTGCTGTACCAAGTGCTCAGACTCCGAGTCTAAGCTACTGGTCGCTTCGTCCAAGAGGAGTATTGGTGCGTTCTTTAGGATAGCACGCGATATTGCAATCCGTTGTCGTTGTCCGCCAGAGAGTTTGATTCCTCTTTCACCCACCAACGTATCGTACCCATTGGGTTGCTCTAATATAAACTCATGTGCATTAGCCTTTTTTGCAGCCGTTATGATATCATCGTCAGTAGCATCTGCATTCCCATAGATAATGTTCTCTTCAATCGTGCCATTGAATATATATGCATCTTGTGGCACATACGCCATTTCACCTCTAAGTTTTTCCAATGAGTACTCCTTCATTGCATCACCATGTATACTCATTTTCCCAGAGTCTATCTGATATAACCCCATTAGTAGTTTCACCAATGTGCTTTTTCCACCGCCGCTATCGCCAACCAATGCAACAATTGTTCCTTTTTCTGCACGAATACTCACGTCATGGATTACCTTGGCTTCCTTACTATATCCAAATTCAATATTATCCATCTGCAGTGCATTCCGAGTTTTCTCACCTTCAACAAGATAACGTTCAGGTTCCTTTTTTTCGTTAAACATTTCGTATAGTAAATCAACACCGGTAAAAGCATTCTGAAGCCTTGTGATTGTCTCACCAAATTGTATGATGCTCCATGTTATTCTTCTTCCAATTGTGATAGCACCTGCAAGCACGCCTATTCCCATGGTTCCTGTCAGTGCAAACCAACATCCAAGTGCATGTAGTATCGCACCATTGGTCCATCCCATAAATGCATTGACACCAAAGATTAATGCACTTGTTTTCGTATAATTGAGTTGGTCTTTGTGCAGCTCCTCCAAGTACATATTTTGACGGTCAAAAAGATGCTGCTTTAGCCCAAACATCTTAACTACAGTAAATCCCATGACAGACTCTGCAATAATCTCTGATACATCATCATATTTTTGAAATATTTTTCGCGATCTCATGCGCATTTTATTTCGCACCAGAGCATTGTACAGAGCAGAAACTGTTCCAATACCCAAAGCAATCAGCCCAAAGCGTATATCCAGTGATATTGCATAGGGTGCAATTACAGCGACAGCTACAGCATTATTGATTATATTCGTTAAGTGATCAATCGCCTCAGCTGAAGTATCTACTGCTCTGTTAATTACAGTAAAGGTTTCTCCACTGTGTTTCTTCTCAAAATATGCTATAGGTAGTTCCTGTAATGCATTAAAGCTATTGATCCGAATATCCCTGATGATCATCTCTTTTCTTTTGTTTTGCTTGAATATGAAAAACGGCTGTATCCCGATACCCATAACACATGCAAAGATTGTCCAAAAAATAATTTTAGAAATATTTTCGTTATGACCATTGACTAAGAAGTCGATCATAAAGCGTATCGCATTTGCAATACCAATACTCATCAATGTTGATGACACAGCACATAGTATTATGATCAATAGGTATTTGCTCTTATGGCTTCCAAACAAAGAAAAGGTTCTTTTGAAATCTGTAAGTATATTTTTACTTTTCATTTTGCCCCTCCCTCTTGTCTGTTTGTATTTGTCTTTGGTATAGGTCACTATATCTCGATTGATTTTTTATCAGTTCTTGATGCGTTCCGGTCTCTACCACATAACCATCTTCAATAACGATAATCTTTTGTGCTGTCTCGATCGTTGAAAGTCTATGTGCGATAACCAGTGATGTCTTACCCTCTTCCAGTTGTTCAAGCGCTAGGTTAATATAGTGCTCAGATTTTGTATCCAATGCAGATGTTGGCTCATCCAATAGTAATATGGGTGCATTGTCTAGGATAGCTCTTGCAATCGCAATCCTTTGCTTTTGTCCGCCCGATAGCGACCCTCCGCGTTCGCCTGCCTTCGTTTCATATCCACTTTCCAGTTCTTCAATAAAGTCATGTGCGTATGCCATCTTTGCCCCTATGACAATTTCTTCATCACTTGCACCAACTCTTCCATATCTGATGTTTTCTTTAATAGTGCTATCAAATAAGAATACATCTTGTGTTACGATGCTCAGGTTTTTTCGTAGGCTTTCATAGTTCCAGTCTCGAATGTTCTTCCCATTGACTCGTATTTCACCTTCATAGTCTTCATAGAATCCGCATATCAGCTTATGGATCGTTGTTTTTCCACTACCGCTCATTCCTACAAGAGCAACTTTTTCTCCTTTTTCTATTGTGAAGCTAATATCTTTGAGTACATGTTGCGATTCATTGTACTTAAATGAAACATTCCTAAATTCTATCGCAATTTCGCTTTGAGCTTCTGTGTAGTCCTCGCCATCGGTTCTTTCCTCATCTTCATCGAGCAGTTCAAAAAAATGCCGTGCAAGACCTTCTTTTACCAGTATGTCTTGCCAATTGTTCGTAATCTGTTGAAATGCATTTAAAAACAATGCAAGCATGTTCGCAAAGATTACAAGTTCTCCAACTGTAAGCAACTTACGAATTACAAATGTTAGACCAATAGCATATGTAAGTATCTGCGGAACGAGTGTATTCAACACATTCAAGCTTAATCCATATGATTTCTTTCTCGCGATTTTATATGACTCTTGCGCAACATCTTCACACGCATCTTCAAACTTTGGTGCAAATTGCTTTTTCATATTGAATGCTTTATATATATGTATTCCTTCA
>JAGLOK010000269.1 GCA_023139005.1 Clostridiales bacterium
TGACAACGGAAAAAAGAAAACAAGCACGAATGATGCTGATACTTGCAACTGTTGAATGCATTGAAGAAAGGGGAATTGGCGGTGCAACCATTCGCAACATTGCAGAAAAAGCCAACGTCAACAGCGCTGCAATCAGTTATTACTTTGGTGGTCGTGATGAACTAGTTAAGCAGACCCTTGAAAACTCATTGGAAAATGGATTTGACTTAAGTGACATCAATATTCAAGATGATGATGGATATAAAGTAGTGTTAAAGAAAGTGCTCGAAAACTGGAGCCAAGGGGTTCGAAACTATCCTCGGATATCCAGAACGCTTTTTGGAAACATTGTACTCGATGGACCGGAACGGGAGAATATAGCAAATCGAACGAATCAGTTCATAAATGATATCTACAACATATTAGTAGAGCATGGACTGGAAGATACCCGTCAAAACAGGATCAGCCAGAGTGTGATGTTTTCAGCATTTATCATTCATCTTATAATGCCGGAAGTTGCAAAGATTGAAGAAATTACAGGAGAAAGCAGCTATATTGATAGTCTGATCGATACAGTATAAAAAAGAATAAACGAATTAAAAAAGATGATTTTGGACAGAATCAATATATTTATGATTATCAATTTGACTTAGGCGATAATATTTGCATTTTACAACAAGAAACTGTTACAATTCAGAAAGAAAAATGAATATACTTATTGCATATTATTTATGCATATATTCGAATGCAAAAGGAGCATATAATGAATAACTTGAGCGAGCAACTAGGGAACATTGGACTGGTTCCGGTGGTTGTGTTTGAAACAATTGAACAAGCACTTCCGGCGGCGAAGGCGTTAATCGATGGCGGACTACCTGTGATGGAGATTACACTAAGAACAGCACCTGCGTTGGACGCTATAAAAATAATTAAGCAAAACTATCCTGAGGTCATACTTGGTGCAGGCACAGTACTGACACTAGATCAAGCAAAAGCATCAGTAAATGCAGGTGCACGGTTTATTGTAAGCCCTGGGTTTGATGACGAGGTGGTACGTTGGTGCACTGAAAATGATATCGTTGTAACTCCTGGCTGTGTGACACCGACAGAGATCATGCATGCAATGGGTATGGGCGTAAATATATTGAAGTTCTTTCCTGCTAATGTATACGGAGGGATAAATGCTTGTAAAGCTCTCTATGGTCCGTTTCGTAGTGTTAAGTTTGTACCTACAGGTGGCGTAGGCTTAGGAAACCTTGCAGAATATGCAGATAAACACTTTATACATGCAATTGGTGGTGGATGGCTCTGTAGTACTAAAGATATCGCTGCTGGAAACTATACAAACATTACACAGACAGTGAAACAATCAATTGATATATTGTTGGGATTTGAATTGGACAAGGTAGATACAACCAAAGAAATCTTTACAAATAACATAGACCGCGCAAAATACTATCTGACGCAGCGCGGACACAACACAGAAAATATTGTACTCAAACAAAAGCTTGCATAGGGAGAATAACATGAGTAAATTTATTACATTTGGCGAGGTTATGCTGAGACTCAAATCACCAAGACATGAAAGATTGATGCAAACCAAACATTTGGAAGCAACCTTCGGCGGTGGAGAAGCGAATGTAGCAATTTCACTTGCAAACTATGGATTTGATGTATTGTTTGTTACTGCATTACCTGAAAATGATATTGCAGATGCATGCATTCGAGAAATACGTAGCTTTGGTGTGGATACACAATACATAATACGTCGTGATGGACGGGTGGGTATCTATTTCCTTGAAACAGGTGCAAACCAAAGACCTTCCAATGTCATATATGACAGAGCGGGATCTTCCATATCACAATTGACTCCTGGAGAGATTGATTGGGGAGATATTTTTGAAGGCGCAACATGGTTTCACATAACAGGAATCACGCCTGCTATAAGCAAATCTGCAAAGGAAGTAGCACTAGAGTCTGTGATGGTGGCAAAGTCAATGGGACTAACGGTATCATGTGACTTTAACTTTAGAAAAAAACTATGGAACTATAAAGAGAAAACAGTAGATGTTATGAGACAATTAGTATCCTTTGTGGATGTTGGCATCGCCAATGAAGAAGATTGCCAGAAGTCATTAGGAATCACAGTAGATGTGGATGTAGAAAGCGGCACATTAGATACCAATAAATATAGAGCATTAGGGGACAAAGTACTGGAAGAATTCCCGAAGATGAAGATGATCGCAATTACGCTTAGAGAATCCTTGTCGGCAGATACCAATGGATGGTCTGCATGCTTGAATGACGGCGGAGGATTCTATGTAAGCCGCAAATATATGATGAGTGACATCATTGACAGGGTCGGTGGCGGAGACTCCTTCGCAGGGGGACTCATTGCAGGACTTAATCGATACAAAAGCAAGCAAGAGGCACTGGAGTTTGCAGTGGCTGCAAGTTGCCTAAAGCACTCTATACCGGGAGACTTCAACCTAGTTAAGGTGGATGAAGTAGAAAAATTGATGGGTGGCGATGGGTCGGGCCGCGTCAGTCGATAAAAAGTGTATGAAGAAATTTTAATCAATAGACGAGTGATCGTCTTAGACTGTCGAAAAACCTGCAATCATCAATTTGCTAGAGTAAATATGATTTCCAGCGCTACGTTAAATTGCATATACGCTCATTTACCATATGTAAACATCGCTCATATGAAATTTGATAATCGCTTATCTTGCATGATTTTTCAAAAGTCTTATCAGGTGTCGATTTTAACGACACCCTGAGACGAGTGAGCGACTTTTTTTACCCTCATTATTGACATATGTCATAAACAATGTATAATGAAACTTGAAAGCGACATATGTCATTAACATAAAGGAGGAAATATCATGCCAGGAATGAATAGAATGGGACCAATGGGAAGCGGTCCAATGACAGGTAGAGGAATGGGTGCCTGTGGAGCAAATGGAAACAGAGCGATGTATGGCAGGCGTGGATTTGGGTTAAACAGAAGATGTTGGACAAACCAAGATACCAGCCTAATGATTACAGATAATCCTAAAGAAGTAATGCAAAAACAGAAAGAAATTTTGCAAAGAGAAATTGAAGAAATAGATAATCGAATAAAGAATCTGTAAATAAATATATTAATCATT
>JAGLOK010000027.1 GCA_023139005.1 Clostridiales bacterium
ATATGTCAGTTCACTATATATTTCATCAGAGACAACAATAATATCGTGTTTCTTTAACACTTCTACAATGGGTACCAGGTCCTCTCGTGTCATGATACCACCTGTTGGATTGTTTGGATATGGCAGTATAATCGCACGTGTTTTTGGAGTAATTGCATCTTCCACTGCGCTTGCTGTAATTTTGAACTTTAATTCTTGAGAAGTCTTGATACCTACTGCGACACCTCCTGCAAGAGACACACATGGTGAATAGCTTACATAAGAAGGCTCTGGCACCAACACTTCATCTCCCGGATGTAACATTGCACGCATCGCAAGGTCAATCCCTTCAGAAGCACCAACAGTGACGATGAGCTGATCTTCAGGATTATAGCTCAAATCGAAACGTTGTTTCATATACTTAGATATTGCAATGCACAGCTCAGGCATGCCACGATTTGATGTGTAGTGCGTTTCCCCTTGTTCGAGTGAGTATATTGCTGCTTCTGTTATATGCCAAGGCGTCACAAAGTCAGGTTCACCCACGCCCAATGAAATTGCATCATCCATCTGCCCTACTATATCAAAGAACTTTCTAATTCCTGAAGGAGGAATGTTTTGTACTGTTGGGTTGACAAAATCCTTTATATTCACGGGGTTACCTTCAATCTATCATCAGGTTCATCTTCCATAATAACGCCATCGTCTTTATATTTTTTTAACACAAAGTGTGTTGTGGTAGACAATACACCCTCTATCGTTGAAAGCTTTTCTGCTACAAAGAAAGCGACTTGGCGCATGGTATCACCCTGTATGAGTACTTTCAGGTCATATGCTCCAGACATCAAGTAAACGGATTTTACTTCTTCAAAGCGGTATATTCTACGAGCGATTGAATCAAAACCACGATCGCGTTGAGGTATAACTTTTACTTCAATCAGTGCTTCAACTTTTGTATCATTGGTTTTATCCCAGTTTATCTTGGTATCATATTTTACAATGATATTATCATCTTCCAATTCTTTTATGGCAGTATTAATAGCAGCCACCTCTTTACCTAACATGAGTGCCATCTCAGTGCTGGAAATCCTGGAATCATCTCTTAAAATCTCAAGTATTTCATCTTTTAACATAGTCATAAATGTGCCTCCTTGATTGATTATATCATTATAGTACTCTATTTATCTATCGTTAGCTATTTTCTAATTTATTGTTTCTATCAATACTGAATTTATTGGATTTCCTTTTTCATCAACATAAACTCTCAATATTTTAATTCTGGTGTTTGAATCACCAGGCTTAATAACTGACCGTAATATTGTAGCATTCTCCATTGGTGTTCTATATATTTCACAGAAAATCTGGCTTGTTGTGTTTTGGGTTTTGTATCCCACACGAAGTATTATGGGCAACTCCATGTTGTTTTTTACTATCATGTCACCATATTGATTAATAATTGTATCGGCTCCTGCAGGTAAGTCGGATTTATTTAGGATTCCTAAGCTTCTTTGTGTTATATCAACTTCACTCATCACGGATGCAATAAATATTTGTGTAGGAATAAGATTGGTTAATGCTTTCTCATAATCACTTTTTGTGCCGCCATCAGGCATACTATAATATATGTACTCTTCACCTTCTAGAAAATTGATAACACTAATTTCTGCTCCTGGATTAATAATTATATGACGTCCAGAACCTATAATCTGTAGAATCGCACTTTCATTTTCTGCTGTGATATCTCTGATTGTATACTCACTCGATATCGGAATAGAATCAATAGATTGAAGTATTTCCTGTGTGATATTAGCACTTTCCATGCTTACAATACATTCAACAGAATCTTTCCCTGACAATAATATGTTCTTAATGCTTTCTGCTGTACTAATGATATCAAGTGATCTTCCTGGTATGTCATTAACGATTACCATCCTGTTGCCAAGCATTGCTTCTGGATCAAACGAAACAATATATGCATCCGTTGGAGCAATATAATATACATCAGATATTTGAATCAGTGATGCTTCAAGTCGCTGTAGGTCAATCAAGGGAGTAAGCTCAAATTGTCTGCCAAGAAGCTTGGATCTTGCCATCGTAATATAGTCAGCAAAGCGATTTCCAGTACGGCCTATTGAATAGGCTTCATGAATTCTTTCAGAAGTGTCATAACTTAAAAATTCATTTAAGGCGATGCTTTTATATATATCTTCATAATGCAATTCAATAGAGGAATCTAATAGCTCGTTTTTTGTATGTGTATTCAATTTTTCTTGTGCAGATTCTATATCAAGCCCACCAATATCAATACCATTGACCTCAACACCATCAAAAATGAAATTACTGCTTTGCCATGAAATAAACCAACTAATTTGCCATACTAAAAATATTAGCACAATAATTATTGTGCCGATAAGTATTAATAATTTTGGTACTTTTCTTCTAATCAATTTATTTTTTATCCTTTATTTATAAAGATATTATACTATATAAAGGCTAATTTTTGAAAATATTTCTTCTATTTTTATCTAGCACAAAGTACAAAGGCATACCTATTACGTAGCATGCGCCTACTTGACCAAGACCAACCCACAGCATAGTTGCAAGTAGTGGCCATCCCAAAACATAATTCAACAAAAATCCAACTACTACAGCATTAATTAATACAGGTGGTAGTGGAACAAGCCATTTCTTGTTTCTCAATAAATAAGATAAATATGCAGCTGTTAATGTTGCAAGTGAACCAAAAATTACATCTAGCAGACCAGCTCCTAGACCAAACATAACACCTATGGTATTTGATATCAAGCATCCGATAAAAAGTCCGGGTATTGCAGCTGGTGTAAATGCTGGGAGTATTGTAAGTGCCTCGGATACTCTGATTTGAATAGCTCCAAACGAGATAATTCCTACTCCGAAAAGCATCGGAAGAAGAGTCAAAACAGTATACAAAGCAGCAATTATTGCTGAGTAAGTTATAAATTTAGTTGTTAAATATTTTTTCATTTTAGTTTTTCCTCTAAATGGTATCTGATGGTTGTTGCAGTTGGTGGACAGCCTTTTACATAGGATGTGCAATCTGAGCAACAATTTCCTATGCCGATACCATCAATATTTTTATTGATGAATCCTTGACCGATGTTAATTTTCTTATTATAGGCATAAAGTCTGCTTTTGTCCATATGTGACAGTGCAAAGATCAAAGATCCATAACATGCAGAACAAGCACTATCCTGGTTGATGTATTGATCAAATTTCTGAAAATTGCGATTGCTATTTGGTATCTTTTCGTCTTTTGGTTCATTGAGCTCAACAACTGTGCTACTATCAATATGCGAGGTTCCTGCACCATAGCTTTCTGCAATTTTGATATACGCAACATCAGAAACAGCAAGCCCCATTAGCTGACAAACATAACTATCAATCTGTACGCTATCAAAACCGGAAATAAGGCGATCCATTGGCAAAGGATTCCCGCCTTCTTCAAATGTTAGATCACCACATATACCATCAACAATTGTAAAATGCGGCTTGAGTATCTGCCCTAAGTGTCCTATGGGCTCATGTAATCCTTTTGTATGGAACGCACGTTTTTCGGTGTCGGGGATACATCCCTTCATGTTTTTTAGTGCACAAGTCATGTGTGTTTGACAATGCCCCTTCAATACAGGAAGGTTTATCAAGAATCCACACTCTACTGCTGTACAACAGACGTCAATTCCCTCAAGATTGATCTTTTTATCTTGCTTTAGATCTGTAAGCTTCACCCTATATTTTTCTGCAAGACGCGTTGCTCCGGATACTTTAAACGTATCTGAGGTTGAAGCGCCAATCCAAGCACTTTCCATAATATTAATATCTGTTATTTTATTCTGGTGAAGATATTTTATAATACCTTCAAGTATTTCTATATGTGTAGTTGCTCCTTGGGATGCAGGCTTTGCAACTACAAAGTTAGGCTTGAGTCCAACTTGAACATTGTTGGGAATTAAAGATGCAAGATTGTTTTCCTCGCATAGTCTTATCACCATATTTTCGATGTCATGACCATAAATCACAGTTATTTTATTCTTGCTCAAAATAATAACCTCCAAATCATTTATATTATAACATATGCTCATCAATTCTTTGATATCATGCTGTGAAATCAGGAACTTTTAAAAATGTTTAACGTTTTCATTTTACAAACTATCGGATATTGTTATAATAGAAAACATGAATGATCTGTTTTCTCAAAATCTTGATAAAAGAGCACCGCTTGCAGACCGAATACGCCCGAGTTCAATGGATGATTTTCTAGGTCAGTTGCACATTGTAGGTGAATCAAAGCTGCTTCGTCGTGCAATCGAGGCAGACAGATTGACAAGTTCAATATTCTTCGGTCCTCCAGGCTGTGGGAAGACAACTCTTGCTCATGTTATTGCATCTACAACAGATAGCGCATTTGAGAAACTAAACGCTGTAACCAGTGGCGTTGCAGATGTGAGAAAAGTTATTAAGAACGCAGAAGATCGATTGAAGATGTACGGAAAAAGCACTTATTTATTATTAGATGAATGTCACCGATGGTCAAAAACACAATCGGACTCAATATTACCAGCAATTGAAAAGGGAATAATACGTTTTATTGGTTCAACCACAGAAAACCCAATGATTGCAATGACTCCTGCAATAGTATCAAGATGTCGATTGTTTGAATTTTACAAATTGTCCAAAGAAGACATCAAAATAGCTATTATTCGTGCCCAAAAAGATTCGGATAGAGGACTAGGAAACATGAAGCTAATGATTGATGACAATGCGATTGATCACTGGGCTGATGTTGCAAATGGAGATGTGCGATCAGCACTCAATGCACTTGAGCTAGCAGCGTTAACAACAAAACCGAAAAGAGATGGCGTTGTTTACATTGATATAGAGGTTGCACAAGATTCTATACAAAAACGAGTGTTGAATTGTGATGAAAGTTACTTTTATGATATGCTCTCTGCATTCTGCAAATCATTACGCGGCAGTGATTCAACAGCAGCACTTGCATGGTTTGCAAGACTGATACATGCAGGAGTTGATCCTCGCATTATCATTAGAAGAATCATTGCACATGCATCTGAGGATGTAGGACTTGCGAGTCCATCTGCTATGTTGCAAGCAGTCGCAGCAGGACATTCGCTTGAAATGGTTGGAATGCCTGAAGCACGCCTTTCAATTACACAAGCGATTATATTCATATGCGAAGCACCAAAGTCAAATGCTGTAGTATCGGCTGTTGGACAAGCATTTAATGATGCACAAAACGATACTCATGATGCTGTCCCCATTCATTTGAGAGATACAAGCTATAAAGGATCAGAAAAGCTAGGAAGCGGGAAAGGATATAAGTATCCACATGACTTTGATGGTCATTTCATTACTCAGTCGTATGCGCCACTTTCTGTTCAAGGAAAGCGTTACTACAATCCAAGCGATCAAGGATTTGAAAAGAATATAAGAGAACTAAAAGATATCAGGAAAAATTACAGCACAAAAAAAGGAGAAGAAATTTGATTATTAGTAAAACGGATGCACTGGCTGCTATTAAAGTAGCACTTGCTACGGGGGGAGACTTTGCAGAAGTATTTGCAGAAGACAGCTATAGTACATCATTGAATATGATAGCAGGAAAGATGAAGGATGCGCTATCAGGGCGAGATCATTGTGCAGGAATACGTATATTCAAGGGTACCAATAGTGTATATGTATATACCAACGACACATCAAAAAACGGACTCATAGATGCTGCAAAAAAGGCAGCTGCTGCAATCCCCAAAAGTGATGCATTAGGAATAGACATAGTACTTCAAAGTAGAACATATGATAATATCAACAAAATTGCAGTACCACCGAGAAGTGTTGTGATAAACAAAAAGGTACAGAAAGTAAAAGATGCATATAAAGCTGCGAAAGAATATGATAAATTGATTTCACAAGTTTCTGT
>JAGLOK010000270.1 GCA_023139005.1 Clostridiales bacterium
TACCATATCAAAAGGCATGGAAGGCGAGGAAATCAAAAAGATTCAAGAACGCTTGCACGAATTAGGTCTCTATGGGTATGCAAGAATCACAGGATACTATGGATCGATTACAAAAGATGCTGTGAAGGACTTTCAAAAAGCCTATGGCTTGAAGCAAGATGGAGTTGTTGGTCAACAAACCATGGAAAAACTCTTCTCTACATACAAAGAAACATCATTGATTCCCGGCATGAAAAGTGATGGTGTTGGTGAGTTGCAGAAAAAACTCAAAGAATTGGGATACTATAGCTATTCGGTTGATAAAGATTATGGAGCAAAAACACGCGAGGCAGTTATCTATTTCCAAAAGGCACATGAGTTGAAATCGGATGGCATCGCAGGAACACAGACCAAACAAATACTATACTCTAGCGCTGCAATCACAGAACAAGATGCAAGACGCAATCTTTCTACAGCTTATGATGATAAAGTTGCAGATGAACCTGACCCTGACAAAATGTCGGATGCAGGTAAATCCAAAGCACAACAAGTCATTGAAATAGCAAAATCAAAACTGGGAAGTAGATACGTATACGCAACAGAAGGTCCCAATACATTCGACTGTACAGGATTCACATGCTATGTGTTTAAAAAGTTTGACATAGCACTACCCAGAACTGCATACGACCAAGGGTATGAACAATATGGCGTGAAGATTACTGATCCATCAAAGCTTGAACCTGGAGACTTAGTATTCTTCAATACCAACAAGACAGATGGAGATTTGTCAGACCATGCGGGGATATATCTTGGAAATGGTGACTTCATCCATGCAAACTCCGGCTCTGCAATGTCTGTTGTGATATCCAATATGAACTCACAAGATTTCTACAAGCAAGCATTTTCCTGGGGTCGTAGAGTTTTGGACTGAAAACTAAACACAATGTATAAAAAAGATACTTCAGTTGATGAAGTATCTTTTAGTATATAGCAAATTATTTATTGTATGCTTACTTTTTCTTTCGTTCTATTCCTTCCAATTTGTCATACTTTCTATTGGTTAGATAGATACCCAACATCATAGAGAGTGAATAGACTATAAGTAACACGAAAGTTAATCCGAACATCCATGGTTTATCCTGTAGGATAGCTTGAATAGGTACGTTGAGTATAAGCATCAGAGGAATGGCGAAGATGACAGCGAATCCACTACCTAGAACTGCGTGCTCTGGAACAGGTGTCTTTGATTCTGGGTCAATCTCACGCAGGAGAGCAATACCTGTTGTAATGGTTCCTGTCCACATACCATAGAGTACTGCGATGTGCTCTGTAACATGCTCTTTATAGATTCTTTTACTGATGAAGATGGTGTAGAATATTGTAAAGATTGCACCAATTGTTGTGATGATCATGATGAAGATCCAGTTTTGTCTGAATGCAAGAATAGAAATTGCAGCGATTCCTGCAGTTATCATTAAGTCAAAACTGGTTGCAGATATTTTCTGAAGCAAGTAGTTATCAGCATAATTGACCTGAATCACTCTCTTTTGCTTAAGTTTGTTGAGTATCTTGCGCGCAAGCAATGCAAACACTGTACCAAACAAGAAGTTAAAGCCCCAGAAAAGATCTGAGAGTGTTGTTGCAAACGAACCCAATGGTGCAAATAGATACTCCGCTAATGATAGGAAACCAAAGGTAACCAGATAAATCAATCCGATAAGCATTATCTGAATAGTAAAATCATCGACAAACAATGTTTTTGGAAGCTTAATGGTATGCTGTACTTCTGTATCACTTTCCAATGATTTTATTTCATCTGTACTTCCGTCGAATGTGTTTTCCCTGTGCTTTCTGCGACGTGTTAGAATATTCAACAGCGGTATACCGCCTAAGAATGCCCAAATGAAACCAAAGGTTGCAATAGTTAGTCCAATATTTCCGCCGTCTTGGAAGTATACTGTACTGACTTCACGAAGCTTTTCCCATGTTGCACCGATATTGTTAGCCTGTCCAGGCCCTTGTGCATATGCAAGAGGTAATATCATACCTGATGCAGGAAAGAGGTCCGGTAGAATTGTGTAAAATAGAATTAATGATATACCAAGTCCGAGTATTGCTTGAAGAGCATAGGTGTTGATAATCGCAAAACCTGTATTGGCAATTGCGCGACTTTTCTTGGTTTTTCTTTCTTTGAGCGCTAAAGATATAAACCCGATACCCATTAGGTGATAGACCAGTTTTTCTAAAAAGCTTCTATCAAATAGTTGGTAATCAAACACATATTCACAAAGAACACTGACTCCAAGCCCCAAAAATCCTGCGATCATTGATACAGGTATCAGATGCTTTTGTAGAAACTTTAAGTTGAGTTTGATGATAGTCGCTATACCTAGCATTACACATAAGACTAAAAATTGAAAAATGTTTCCCCACTCCATGTACGTACCTCCGAATAAATTTATTTATTATAATTCCATATAGGATGACCATTTGTATGCGCTATCATATCCTGAAAATGAAAACATATATCCCGTTTTAAATTCATTGAATTCAAAACAATAGTTCTTCTGGATATTGCATCCCCATAATTCATTGATATCAAATTGATATGTTTTTTTCCCCTCAAAGACAATTCTGTCTCTATACACCTTTGCACATCCTAGATCAACAGACTGAAACTGATCATAGGAGTTTGACGGTACTGTTGATAATGTTACGTTGTGATCTTCGAAGATCACATCAGTTGACTTCATATATTTCTGTGCGCTCAGCTCTACACGTTGCCAGATGTTCCATTCTTGGAGATTATCGAAATACTTACTTTTGAGCTCTCCATAGTTATCATATTCTGCAATCATTCCACATGTACATTTGACAAGGTAATTGCTAGATGTGATTGTACCGATATGCATGCATTGAGGACAAATGTAGAGCAATCGCTCTAATCCTAATGCTGGAGACTTTGATCTGAAAAATGTTCTGTTTTCTTTGAGATACTCATGCTCTTTATAGTCGAGTCCTTTTGTAATGGCATCCAATATCTCTTCAGTACTTAACTTTCGGACATCTTGTTCTGTGAGAATCATTTGATAGTCTGCTATGACGTTACCTTTTCGAAGTCCATCATTCCACCTTGGTTCACAAGTATATGCACCCTTCAATAGTCCGACAACTACAGGTAACTTCAAAGACTTTGCAAGGGAAGCAATCGAGTCAATAATGGGCGTGATACATCCATCCCAACATCTTCTACCCTCGGGGAAAATGCCGATAATACGACCTTCGTTTTTGGCAGCAAATAAATGACGTACAGCTTGTATATCTTTTGAGAACTTTTTCTTTGGAATAAGATGCGTCCAACGCATCAATGGACCTAAAAATTTGATTCGAAATAATCGTTCATTGGCTATAAATGATATGATTTGTGAAGCATGCTGTTGGAAAAACAGACCATCGTAATTGGTTACATGATTGCCTAGTAGTATATAAGATCCTTTGATGTCCCTAAGCTTGACACCAGTGACTTTTACTTTAAAAAGAATCTTTGAAATGTACAAACCGGCTGTGGTTTTGAATACAGCAAGCATAATTGGAAGAAAAATAGCTTGAAAAATATTGTTCCCATGTTTGTTTTTTTTCATACACACTCACTAACCAATTATTTTTATTAATAATACCATAATTAAGATTTGATGAGAAGAAGATTAAAATACAATTAGAACAATTTTTGAAAACGTAGTATTTTTGAATTACTCTTTTAACAATATCGAAATAATATGAGCAATAACTAACATATTATACATATTTAAGGCATGTAATAAATATTTGCATTTGCTATAAGATACAAAAAAACAATGACTGGATGACCATAGGATATGATGATATATATTTGCAGGATTTATTACTGTTTGTAATAGACAAAAAGATGATAATATGTGTATAATACCTATAAAACATGGGCGAAGGAGAAGGTATGAAACTTGAAGATGTAGGCTTGAAAATCCCAGAAATAATGCTCCCAGGAAGTGGCTATGATAGGTGGGCTATTGTTGCATGTGATCAATATACTTCACAAATTGAGATGTGGCATGAAATGGAGAAGGATGTTGCAGGAAAGCCTTCTACCCTAAATCTGATGTTGCCGGAAGTTTACTTGGAAGATGATGACGTCATAGGAAGACAAAAAGATATCAATACGAATATGCAAACATATTTGGATACAGATGTTTTCAAAAAAATCATCAATTCTATGGTATATGTAAAAAGACAAACATCTACAGGCACAAGACTGGGGCTTGTAACAGCTGTAAACCTTGATGAGTATGATTATCATGCAGATAGTACAGCACTTATACGTTCAACAGAAGAGACCATCGCAGACAGGCTTCCTCCACGAGTGAAAATCCGTAGCGAAGCACCGCTTGAGATGCCGCACATCATGATATTAATTGATGATGCTGAAAATACTGTTATAAAACCATTGGATGCAACAGCAACTGATAAAAACAAACTATATGACTTTGATCTTATGACCAATGGTGGAAATATCAAGGGATATATAGTAGATGAACAGTTTAATACACAAATTGCAAATGCACTGTATAATTTGAAAGTCAAAAATGATGGACTGCTATATGCTATGGGCGACGGTAACCATTCGTTGGCTACTGCAAAGGAGTGCTGGGAAAATTTGAAGAGTGAAGGCGTAAAAGATTCACTTGCAAAACATGCATTAGTTGAGATTGTGAATCTTCATGATGCTGCATTGAGCTTTGAGCCAATTCATCGCGTTTTATATAATTGTACTAAAAAATCGTTCGAAGATTTTGTTAATATTTTATCTCAAAATTCTCCTGATGGTGAAGAGAATATGGTATCATATATGTTTGCAGGCACTAAAGGGGAATTCTCATTATCTACAGAAAAACTCGAAGTAAACTACATCGAAGAAGCTGTAGATAAATTGCTGCTTTCAAACCCTGAAGTACGGGTAGACTATGTTCATGGTGATGATGTAGCGCTTTCACTGGGGCAAAAAGAAGATACATTGTCTATTATATTGCCCACTTTCAACAAGAAAATGCTATTTACAACCGTCGAAAAGTTTGGGCAGTTACCCAGAAAAAGCTTTTCCATGGGACATGCACAGGATAAAAGATACTATATTGAATGTAGAAGAATAAAAGATTGATATACGGAGGAACACATGTCCATTAAAATCGCAAAATTTGGAGGAACATCCCTCGCAACAGCACAGCAATTTCGAAAAGTTGCAGAAATATTACTTTCAGACAATGAAAGGATCATTGTAGTACCATCTGCACCGGGAAAGAGATTTGACGGTGATATCAAGGTAACAGATATGCTTATCGAATGCTATGGAATGGCTATTACAGGAGATGACTTCAAGAAGAAAATTGATGATATCACACAACGCTTTAATGATATAAAAAATGAACTGGGTATAAAAGTGGACATCGATAGCGAGATGAAAACTATTTCAGAGGATATGAGAAATGGTGCATCAGAAGCTTATGTGAAATCCAGAGGTGAGTTCTTGTCTGGCAAGATGCTTTCTGCATTGCTTGGATGGAAGTTTGTTGATCCTGCTACAGTGATTGTTTTCAAAAATAGCACAACACTTGACTCAGTTGCGACATACCAAAATATTAAAAGCGAATGCAAAGATCAAAAGACCGTACTACCAGGATACTTTGGCGCAGATGGTGATGGAGAAATCGTAACATTTTCAAGAGGTGGAAGTGACATCACAGGTGCACTGGCTGCTGCTGCAATGGATGCTGATGTGTATGAAAACTGGACTGATGTTTCAGGATTTTATATGGCTGATCCGCGTATTGTAGAAAACGTAAGACACATTGAGGAACTTTCCTATGAAGAACTGCGAGAGCTATCTTATATGGGCGCTGGAGTATTACATGAAAATGCAATATTCCCAGTACGAGAAAAAGGAATTCCGATAAATATTAAAAACACCAATAAGCCACAAGATGAAGGAACGTATATTGTGCCATTCAGCAAGTTGAAAAAGCACGAATTATCAATAACAGGCGTTGCAGGAAAAAGAGACTTTTCCATTATCAATATCAAGAAGACTTCTATGAACAGTGAACTGGGATTTGCACGCAGGATACTTTCAGTATTAGAAAATCATAAAATATCTTTAGAACACATGCCAACAGGAATTGATACCTTATCTGTAGTCATATCAAATGAATTCTTAAAAGATAAAGAAGATGATGTAATCAGAGATATCAAGAAAGCTATAAATCCTGATATGATAGAAATCATACCTGACCTGACGCTCATTGCAACTTGTGGACATGGTATGGTGCATCACTTAGGGACTGCTGCAAAACTGTTTGCAGCCCTTTATGAAAATGACATCAATGTACGAATGATTGACCAGGGCTCCAGTGAGCTTAATATCATCGTGGGCATTGAAAACGATGACTATGAAAAAGCGGTGAAGGCAATATATCATCAATTTGTACAATAGATAAATCACTAGGGGGATTGGATGAGCACAGTAAGAAGAGTATATGTAGAAAAAAAGCAGGGCTTTGATATAGAAAAGAAGCATTTGTTGGAAGACATCAAAAGACAACTACATATCGATGAACTTGAAGATATTCGGTTAATCAACAGATATGATGCTCAAGGATTAACCCAGGAACAATTCAAACAGGCTATTATTAATGTATTTTCAGAGCCACCTATGGATATCGTATACGAAGAAGAACTACCTGAGATAGAGGGGGAGTTATTTGCAGTTGAATATCTGCCGGGACAATATGACCAAAGAGCAGATAGTGCAGCGCAATGCATAGAATTCTTAACACAAACAAAAAGACCTAAGATACGCTGTGCAAGAGTATATATAATAAATAAAGGACTTACAACTATACAAATTAGTCAAATCAAAGAATATATTATAAACCCTGTAGACTCACATGAAGCACAGATAGAAAAATATCAAACATTAGAGTTTGCAATCCATCAACCCAGTGAAGTTGAAGTACTTGATGGCTTCATAAAAATGCCTGATGACGATGTAGAAGCGCTTTGCACCTCAATGGGACTTGCAATGTCACAAGAGGATATTAAGTTTGTAAGAGACTACTTCAGTTCGCAAAAAAGAAATCCAACGATTACAGAGATTCGTGTAATTGATACATACTGGTCTGATCACTGCCGTCACACAACGTTCTTAACACATCTAGGAAAGATTGAGATTGAAGATAGCAAGATATTGGCGCGTGCAAAACAAGCACTTAAAGATTACCATGAAGCACGAGAATTTGTATATGGTGCAAAAAAACAAAATAGACCTGTTACATTGATGGATATTGCAACAATGGGTGTGCGACTCATCAAGAAGCGTGGATACCTAGAAGACTTGGATGCATCTGAGGAAGTCAATGCATGTAGCATCAAAATAGATGTAG
>JAGLOK010000271.1 GCA_023139005.1 Clostridiales bacterium
AGAGATTGGATCTGCAAGTCTAAATTTTTCCTATGCTACAGTCATTGTTGGCATGGTGACAGCGGCCATTGCAGGGGTTATTGCACTCAAGTGGATGTTTAAGATTATCAGCAACGGCAAGCTATGGATGTTTTCAATCTATGTCGGTTTATTGGGTCTTTTGGTGGTTTTGGATCAATATATTTTCCATTTGGTATTTTAGAGCGTATAATAGTAGGAGAAGGATAATTGACTGTAGACTTGTGATTTAAAGAAGGTGAAAGTATGGCAATTAACACAATCACAATCGACTTTTACGGTACACTTGTCAGAAACAATGATGCAATGGTACGTGAAGTGTGTAGAAAGATCTCACAAACTGCACACAAGATTATGGTGTCACCCGGAGAAGTAGGCATTGCGTGGTGGCGAATCGTGGAAGACATTCTTTCCACCAAGAAATTTTATGATTCAAAAAAACTAGAAAAAATGGCAATAGAACGCTTGATTACACAGTTTCATTCTGCAGAAGATGCAGAGGAGCTTTATAATGATGTCATTACATCACTTAGGCGTCCGATGTTGTACTCAGATACCATGACATTCTTAGAAAGACTACCGCTTCCCATTGTGATCATCACAAATGGTGACTTGGATATAATCAAAGATGCACTAGCTTTTTCACAGATCGAAGCAGCACAAATTATTTGCTCTGGCGAAGTCAAAAGCTATAAACCATCAAAAACTATATTTGTTAAAGCCATTGAACTGATAAAAATGCAACCAGATGAAATACTTCACGTAGGAGATTCATTGAAGTATGATATAACTCCGGCAAAGGAAGCAGGGATGCACACTTGTTGGATTAATCGCATGAAAAAGCCCATGAAAGGCAATCATCGCCCGGATATAGAATGTGATACATTGTTAGACCTTCGGATGATAATCAAGTAAAAAGGCACCCATTTTTATCTAAATAGTACTATATAATAGTAAATCGTCTCATTTTCCCGAACGTTTTTTAAAAAGTAGTACAAAACGTTAACCTTTTATGTTGAAAAGGCATTAGACCTTTGCTATCATCTAGGTATCTTTAGAATATCTAAAAAGTAAAAGACCATTTTACACACCATCGTATAAAATGGATTGAATAAAATGTAGATTATCAGGAGGAAAATATGCCAAAGGTAACCGTCGTTATGGGCAGTCAGTCCGATATGCCCGTAGTGGGAAAGACCATTGACAAACTAAAAGAGTTCGGAGTTGAAGTCGTTCCAATGGTGTGCTCAGCACACAGGACCCCGGAGATTGCAGCACAATTTGCAAGAAATGCACGCGAAAACGGTGTGGATGTCATCATCGCCGCTGCAGGAAAGGCAGCACACCTACCTGGAGTGTTGGCAGCATTTACAACACTTCCAATCATAGGACTTCCCATTAAGTCATCTTTCATGGATGGACTGGATTCTCTTTTATCCATAGCACAAATGCCATCGGGTGTACCGGTTGCAACAGTTGGAGTTAATGCAGCAGAAAATGCTGCGATACTTGCTGTTCAAATCATGTCATTTAAATATAGTGAACTTGAAGAGAAATTAAGTAATATGAAAAAAGATATGGCAAACAAAGTCATTGCAAGCGACAAAGCTGTAAAAAATTCCTTCGTAAAGGATTAGATAGAAAAGATCATCTAATTGGATTTGATAAAAATAATTAGTTTGAAAACATTCACAGTACATGTACCGTGAATGATTAGATAAAAGTATTAATCCACACACAGTAAGCGCAAAATCTTGAAAATGCACGAACGAAATCAAGTTTTTTGGATTTTGAAAGACCTCGATAAGAAGTGTTAGCTTCGAAATCGAAAGGCAAATGATTCATTTGGCTAAAAATAAGGAGAATAATAATGAGTGTACAGCAAAAAGAAATGATCTATGAAGGTAAAGCGAAAAAAGTATATAACACAAACGATAAAGACTTAGTTATCGTTTCCTACAAAGACGATGCGACCGCTTTTAACGGAGTTAAAAAAGGAACAATAGTAGGCAAGGGTGTCATCAATAATAAAATGAGTAATCTTATTTTTAAAATGCTAGAAGCAAAAGGTATTCCGACTCACTTTGTTGAAGAAATCAATGATCGTGACTCAATCGTTAAAAAAGTTGAGATTGTTAAAGTTGAAGTCATCGTTAGAAATATCGTAGCGGGATCAATCTCTAAAAGATTGGGACTTGCAGAAGGCACACCACTTGCAACTACAGTGCTTGAATATTCCTACAAAAATGATGAGTTGGGCGACCCAATGATTAATGATTATCACATCGCAGCCATGAATCTTGCAACACAAGATGAAATGAATAAGATTGCGGAGTACGCATTTAAAATAAATGAAATCATGATAGAGTTCTTCAAGAAATTAAACATCAAACTCATCGATTTCAAGATTGAATTCGGAAGATTCAATGGAGAAATCATATTGGCAGATGAGATATCACCGGATACATGTAGATTCTGGGATGCAGATACCAATGAAAAACTCGACAAGGATCGCTTCCGAAGAAACTTAGGTAATGTAGAAGAAGCATATGAAGAAGTGTTCAGAAGACTAACCGGAGGGGACACAAAATAGATGCTTGATT
>JAGLOK010000272.1 GCA_023139005.1 Clostridiales bacterium
GTGCAAACTGCAAAAATATGCAAAGAATTGATGTTTGCAATTTTTTTAATAAAACGCTCTATCATAAGAGGCATACCGGATACTACACCCAAGTATGATGGAAAGACAATTCCCATAGTTTGCGCGGAAATATATATTTTATCCATATTCATAACTCTTGGAATCGGTATTAGTTTTGCGTTTAATCTCTTTGCAATTTCTCTTGCCACAGTTAGAGTATTCCCTGTGCCGGAAAAATAATAAATCTCATTATTCACTACACACCCTCCTTCAAGGATTACTTAGGTTTTATGCCTTACCTTAAACATTAATCTCAATTTTACATTTTATTAATAATTACATACTACTGTAATCTGCACATTATTGCTATAATGCAAGCCAGAGATTCTAGACGGTATGCTCATAATGGAAACTTACTTTAGAAAAAAAACATGCGTATTCTATGGATAACCATACTCTAGTATAATCAACATTCCTTTATATGCTGTACTTGAAAAATAGCTAAAAGGTGTATTTGTGGAGTTATAGTATGTGCTACCCGGACTATCATTTTTGTGTTCAAGACAGTATGCAACGACTTCAGAACTAGAGTCTCTTATCATATGGTTTGGTGTCATTAAATCTGTCCAACCACTTGAACCTTGATAGTCAAAGTATTGATGGTCTGGATTTCTATCTGTTATTCTTACACTCTCAGCTAGTGCTGTAATTGGTATAGTGGTTATTAGTAGCAACGCTATTAGCATTACTAATAATTTTTGCAATAAAAACCTGCTAAGAAAAATCAAGTCTTTTTTAGCAGGAAATATAAAAAAACTACTGACTTCGAATCAATAGTTTTTTGTCTTATTTTATTGTTATACAGTGTAGTTTAGTTCGTTGTTATGGTTGATAAGATTTTATGTAAAATGAGAAGCTAGGTGAACTTCGTTATCAAGAGATTTTTTATAGTTCACCCGTAATCAAAATTACTATTTTTTTATTATGGGCATCCAAATTTCAATGTATCCTTTTTCTTCTGTTCCACCGTAAATTTCAAATTCAGCAGTATCTGCTTTATCATATTTTGTTGATGGTAACCATTCCTTGTAAAATTTACCGATTAAATCTACCACAACTTTACCGCAGTCCTTCCAATCAAATCCGCCAAAAGGAAATACAGCATAGGTTGCAGCTGGTATTGTAACGATATCATAATTTTCTGTTTTACTATCTTTTGTAGTAAATGCTCCTAACATATATGAGAAAGTATTTTTTGGTGTATTTTTATAATCCATAATTGCATGTATTCCACAAATTCCACAAAGAAACTCCGGGTGTTCATCATAACCCTTATCTAATAATATTTTTTCATATAGTCCGGTCTTGTTTGCATATTCCCATACTAAGCTTGGGTTTATATGAAAAAAATTTTCTTTACTTCTTACTAGTTTGTCAATCTTTTCTATTTCTCCTTCTCCAATAATAGCCTCATATCCGAATAATTTAAGCTCATTCCTCGTTTCAATTCTGTAATCCATCATAGTATCTCCTTCAATTTTTATTAGAAGTGATAAACGTGAAACTGCTTTAAGAACTGAATTGCTTTTCTTTGCTTGCGAAGGCGAAACACCATGCAGATTCTTGAATGCTCTTGCAAATGCGACTGACGAATCATATCCGTACTTGATTGCAACATCTATTACTTTATTTTCGCTATTTTTAAGTTCAAGTGCCGCAAGAGTTAATCGCCTATTACGAACATACTCACTTACTGATATTCCACAAATGAAAGTAAACATTCGATGAAAATTATATGAGCTACAATACACTTTTTTTGCAACTTCATCATAATCAATTTCATTTAAGAGATTATCTTCAATAAATGATATAGCTGTATTCATTCTTTCAAGTATTTCCACTACCATCCCTCCTTTACAAATATTTTAATGGATTATAATAATTTTTCCGCAACATTATTTGCATGAAAGTGTTTATATGTAATGAAAAATATTATTTTATAGTTAACCATTTTAATATTATTCTAAGTTCTTTTAACGAAACATTATAGACATAATCTCAAGTAAATAAAATACCCTAATATTATACCACCCCACCCACCGCATTCCAACACAATACATTACAATTATTTACAGGAAGTTCTTTAAACCATCCCACACGCACGCCCAACCCCACAAATCGACCTGTAATATCCTATAAAACAGACACTTTTTGTCGCGATTTGCTACGCATTGATAACATTTTATACCGTGAAAAAGAAAAATCCACCACAAAATATGGCAGATATTTTTAGGGGCAAAATTCTATTATTTGAGGATTTTTTTTTGTGCTTGAAAACAAAATCTATTGGGGAAAGAAAACGCATGGTGCATATCAAAACACCGACAATAATATTTGCCCAAATTCAATTCACACCAAATACTAATGCAAACAGAATAAGTCCAAAATAGTGAATGAGCCAAAGTGGCAAAACGAGCATGTAGTAATTTGTTAACATTTTGATTTTTGCGAGTGTTGCTTCTATAGTTATTTTGATGATGTTATATTGGCTGGCAATCTATATTTTCTGAATAATGCAATTGACCCATTTGCGCTCTAGCTTGTCTGGGCGAACATCTGTGGTTACTTCCACAGTCACTAGTTTGTATGCTTCAAGTTCCTTGAATATGTCCAACACAGTATCTTCAGTGTAGCAATTAAAGAATCGCGTACCTTCTGTGTGCTCCATGTCACCATATTTGAATGCAACGTAGAAAGCCCCACCTGGTTTGAGTGCTGCATATAGCTTTGCAACAACAGTATCGATTTCCTCGCGATGTATGTGTAATAATGATGCGCGAGCCCAAACTCCATCGAATGTTTCATCCTCAAAGTCGGCTTCTTGGAATGTGGTGTGTAGTACTTTTTGTCTTGTTACCTTCTCGCTATGTTTGACCATTTCCTCAGAGGCGTCTAATCCAAGTACTCGGTACCCTTTATTGATAAAAAACAAACTATCGCGTCCAGAACCACAACCCGCATCTAGGATATATCCTTTCTCAGGAATGAACTCAAGGAATCTTTTATAGGATTCAGGAGCATCACAAAAGAAAGTTCTTTCAATAAATGCTTCCGCATTTTCATTATAATAATTGATCGTATCATTCATTTTGTTATCCATCGGTATGCCCCTTTTCCTTGAAAACAAAATCTCTTTGAAATATAAAACTAATAGCATAAATCATCGCACCAACAATGAATTTTGCAATTATAGGATTGAATCCAAACACCTTAACAAATAATAGCAATACAAGTAAATCGATTGTCCAGAGAGAGACAACCAACATATAGTACTTTGCAAGCATCTTCCACTTACTCTTTGCTTGTGTATGTTGAAATACAACCGATTGATTAATGGTAAAGTTTATAATAGAGCTGATTGCTCGTGCGGTAGCGGAGGCGACAAATAACGATGGTGTTAAAAAATGCAGCATAGCAGTATAGATGCTGAAATCCACAACAGCAGAAAAGAGAGAAGAGGACACAAACATCATAAACAGCATACCTACCCTGCCAATATCTTTGAGCAATTCTAAAACAGTATGTGCAGTAGCTCTTGTACCTTGGGATATTGCGTTACATTGAACCAATGGTATGCTTAAACGTCGCAAAGACA
Source organism: Clostridiales bacterium (assembly GCA_023139005.1). Taxonomy (GTDB): domain Bacteria; phylum Bacillota; class Clostridia; order Christensenellales; family UMGS416; genus JAGLOK01. The sequence goes on from JAGLOK010000272.1 coordinate 3,656, forward strand.
TGATTTGTCCTAACAGTTGGTCACGATCTTTGCCTTTCATATCATAGAATGCAGATAAGTATTGTCCGGGTAAGCCACGTACTCCTGAGTGCATATCGTGAACTAAACGTCCTTGGACGATGGCAAAGAGTCCGCGGATAATCTTAGATGCAGCTTTTTCAAACCTGCTGGAACCTGTAGGGTCTTCACGTTCTGATAACACGAAAGATTCAGGGTGTTCCTGCATGGTGGAGTAGACCAACATCACATCTTCTGCTGTTACATATTCTTCTGCAAGAATGATATCTCTTTCTCCATATATATCATGGATGTGTTTGATTCCACCTCGGATTACACCACGTTTTTTGATTTTATAGTCGGGTACAACAATGATTCCTTCATATGTCCAAGGACAAGTATAAGGTACAGCGACAAGAAAGCCACTGGCTAGCATGGCTTTTGCTGTTTGATCAATTTTTTCAGTATATGTATGAATATAGACAATCGGTTTTTCCATGTATGTAAGTGTATCATATGAAGATATATTAGTAAATATATTATGAACTACAATAAACACATGTGAACAATTTGTAATAATTACATTTCTGTCTGTTAAGAGAATGTAAAAAGTGGTATTATATGAATACGATATAATGTTATTATTAACAAGTATCGATACACATTACACAGCATTTATTATATTTTTATCCAAAGCTATTACACAGTTTATTATTGTAGTCTTTTACTATAGTTTTTCAGGAGGAAAATATATGTTTGTAGTTACAGGTGCAACAGGGTATGTTGGGGGTGTGTTGGTTCGCACATTACTTGCAAAAGGGGAAGATGTTCGGGTGGTAGTTCCTCCATTTGAGGATGGGAAGTTGCTTGAAGGCTTGGATGTTGAAGTTTCAATCGCCGATGTTACCCAATATGAATCCATTCAAAAAACAATCAAAGAAGACGATATCGTGTTGCATGTTGCAGGGATGATATCCATATTGCCTGGGAGTGCTGAAAAGCTCAACAGAGTCAATGTCACAGGTACCAGCAATGTTGTTAAAGCTTGCCTTGAAAACAAAGCAAAGAGATTGGTGTACGTATCGTCAGTTCATGCATTTCCAGAGTTTGATGGAGAAGTCAATGAAGGTACAGTGATTGATCCGTATCTTGCATATGGAAACTATGGCAGAAGTAAGGCGCGTGCAACACTACAAGTATTTAATGGCATCAAAGAAGGACTAGATGCTATCGTTGTACATCCATCGGGTGTTTTTGGTCCATTTGATCATACAGGGAAGAATTCTCTAACTCGCGCAATGCAGAAATATATCACAGGAAAGCAAAAAGCACTCATTCGTGGCGGATATGACTTTGTAGATGTTAGAGACATTGCAAAGGGCATTTATCTTGCTGCCATCAAGGGGAAAAAGGGCAGAAATTATATCCTATCAGGTAACTTCATCACCATTGAAAAGTTAGTGATTGAACTTGGCAAAATCACAGGAAAGAAAACACCCAAGTTTAACTGTCCCAAATCACTTGCATTATTTATTGCACCCTTTGCAGAGTTTTTTGCAAGAATAAGTCGCTTTGCGCCGATGATTACCAGATACTCTTTGCATACATTATGGACAAAAACGCGATTTAACAATAACAGAGCCAAAAGAGAACTGGGCTGGACAACGCGAGATGTGAAAACATCTCTCAAGGATACAGTGAAGTGGATGGCAGGTCAGAAAGTGGAATATACATAAGCTAAAAACATTCTTGATTTACAAAACACATATCAAACCTCTATAATATAGTTAACAATATTATGGAGGTTTTCTTATGGAATATGTAGTTCAAGGTGGCAATTTACCGGTACTTATCATGACCTTACAACCGGGCGAGCAAATAGTAACCGAAGCAGGCGGTATGAGTTGGATGACACCCAATGTGAAAATGGATACCAATATGAAAGGTGGACTGGGCAAAGCGATTGGAAGAAAACTCACAGGAGAGAGTATGTTCTTGAACACATTCACCTGCGAAGGTGGTCCTGGGCAACTTGCTTGTGCATCTTCATTCCCCGGAAGCATCATGGCATTTGAGTTGGCAGCAGGAGAGAGTATTATCGCTCAAAAGAGTGCTTTCTTATGTAGCACCCCTGGGGTAAACATGGAAGTACACTTCAGGCAAAAGATTAGTGTAGGCATATTTGGTGGAGAAGGCTTCTTGCTACAGCGTATGACTGGACCTGGTAGAGTGTTCTTAGAGATTGACGGTAGCTATGTAAAGTATTCACTCAATGAAGGACAACAGTTGGTAATAGATCCCGGTCACATGGCAGTGCAAGATGCATCAGTGCAGACAGAGCTTACACGCGTTAAAGGCATGAAGAACATATTCCTTGGCGGAGAGGGACTGTTTCTTGCAACGCTCACAGGTCCAGGGGACGTCTATTTGCAGACTATGACAGCACAAAATTTTGCAGGAAGAATCATTCCATACATGCCACAGCCAAAGTCTTAAACATCTAAAGTTACACTATCAAAAGTTCATAACTTAAAATACACAGAAATATGCTTAATAATTCATTGAGATTAATTAAAATATTAAGAAGAATTGCATATATCTTAATTAAGTAATATGGGCTTAATTTGCATAAACCAATAATGAATTAACTCTGATTCTATGTTATAATATGGCGTATTTGCTTTGTGTAAAAGAAATACAATTTTACAATCTAGGGTGGTTTAGATGAAAAGAAAAACATTTCGTGGGGGAGTGCATCCACTGTCTCATAATCAATATGGAAAATCATATA
>JAGLOK010000273.1 GCA_023139005.1 Clostridiales bacterium
GAAGTATTCCAACATGTTCTATGCAACGTCATCGAGTGAATACTTTCCGCAGATGACACCGGAGTTTCGCAAGATGATGGTCGAGGTTCTTTCCGGAATTCGTGACCAATACCAAAAAACACTGCTGCAACTTGTTGATATCGGAGCTATGGAAGGTATCATCTCAGCAAGTCCAACACAGTTTGAAACGCTAACCGTCGCACAGATGCTGTTTTCAACATCGGGACACTTTTGGCAAAAAGAAGTTCCTATTCAAACAGAGGATATAGACGAATATATTCAACTACAATATAATATGATGGTAAAAATGTTCAAGTGAAGGATAGTAAATGAAGAAGATCACAATGTTTACCATGGCATCGTGTCCTTATTGCAGAGTAGCACACAGATGGATGGACCAATTACTCGAAAGCCACCCGGAGTTTAAAGACATCCAGATGGAGATTATTGATGAAGTTCAGCACCCGGATATTGCGAATGATTATGATTACTGGTTTGTGCCTACCTACTATGTAGGAGATCATAAGGTTCATGAAGGAGCTGCCAGTAAGAAAATTATCAAAAAAGTCTTTGAACAGGCAAGTCAATAGAGGGTTTGTCATATTATTGGCGTACAATCAATATGCATTGACAAGACACGGTGCTTTAAGTATAATGACATGGTATTTTAATGAATATTATGGGGAAATATGCGTATTGTCCGTTGGGAGAACAAATTGAGGCTCAACAAGGGTGAATTACCGTAGTTTTTAGCCCCTTTTATAAAGGAGATTATAGACAATGAAAAGAACGTTTCAACCTAAGGTACGTCAACGTAAAAAAGAGCATGGCTTCAGAAAACGCATGAAGACCAAAGCAGGACGCAATATCTTGAAAGCCCGTCGTCGCAGAGGCCGTAAGAGATTATCGGCTTAACAATATATGCTGGGCTTAAAATACCGGCTGTCTAAAAATAGGGATTTTAGATATATCTATAGACGCGGAAAGAATCATGCTGCACAAACTGTTGCGATGACATATATAAAAAGTCGCAATACAGATGAATTGCTTATCGGATTTACAGCAAGCCGTAAGGTAGCAAAGGCTGTAGAGCGTAATCGAATCAAAAGAATGATGCGAGAACACATTCGGCATATGATGCAAGATATTTCTCCCGGACACCGAATCATTTTTACAGCCCGAAAATCGGCTAACGGTTCAAGCTATGCAAATATAGGCAAAGATTTGGAGCACTTACTCGTTAAGGCAAACCTATTTTCTAAAAAGCATGAAGGCAAAAGCAATGAAAACAGTATTTCTGGCACTCATTAAGTTTTATAGAAAATTTATATCACCTATGTTTGGCCGTCGCTGTAGGTTTCTACCTACATGCTCAGACTATGCTTACCAATCCATATCACGCTATGGCGCTTTGAAAGGATTATATCTTTCTATTCGGCGCATACTCAAATGCCATCCATTTCATGAAGGTGGCTACGACCCTGTACCATAACTGTGGTTAGGTAGAAAGGAATTTAAATTGGGTTTTTTATCAGATAACTTTATCGCTGACTTTTTTATTAAGGCACTGGACTGGATTCAGTCATTTGTAGGAAGCTATGGGTGGTCAATTGTATTGCTGACCATATTCTTCAAGCTTGTATTACTGCCATTGGATATCAAACAAAAAAAAGGTATGCGCAGGCAAAAGAAGCTTCAACCGGAAATTGATAAGATTAACAAGAAATATGCAAACGACAAGGAAATGAAGTCAAAGAAAACTATGGAGTATTACAAGAAGGAAGGGTATTCGCCATTCTCCGGTTGTTTACCCATGTTGATACAGCTCCCCGTGTTCTTTGCATTCTTTGGTGCATTACGTGCAATAGCAGGCGGACAGATTTTAGAAATGTATCAAACAGTCGCAAACGGTGTACCCGTTGAAAGCATTGTAGTTGAAAGCTGGCTATGGGTTAAGAACTTATGGCAACCCGATGTTTTTGCGTTTATGACAAACTTCCCCAAAAACACTGCAGTTATTCCACTTTTTGAACAAGTACAGTTATACAAAGTCATTGCAGATTCAGGAATAGAAAACTTTGATACAGTTCTTGCACCGCTTCGTGCGATGTATGAAGGCGTCATGAATGGATGGTTCATCCTACCACTTGCAGCTGGCGGAATGTCATTTTTGCAAAGCAAGCTTACAATGCCGGCTACTGCACCTACTACAGGTACAGAAAGTAAAAATCCCATGTCTGGCAAAATGATGAAGTACTTCCTACCTATATTCTCAATCTTCATCTGTGTCACATCATCTGCTGCGTTCGCATTATACTGGACTGTCAGCAACATCGTATCCGTTGTGACCAATTTAGTAGTTGAGAAGATACTGGATGCTAAGGAAAAAAACGCTGAATTAAACGCTTAGGAGGCGATTATATAATGAAGAGTATAGAAAGCATCGGTAAGACTGTTGAAGAAGCCGTGCAAAAGGGATTGGAGCAATTAGACTTATCCATTGCAGAAGCCCAAATAGATATTCTAGACGAAGGAACAAAAGGCGTATTGGGCTTACTCGGAGTGAAGATGGCGAAGGTACGCGTGAGTGAAAAGTTCTCACCAGCCAACAAAGCGATTTCGTTTCTTACTAAAGTCTCAGAATACATGAGTATATCAGATCCTGGTATCGCCATAGCTGAAGATGATAGAACCATCAAGATTCGTGTAGAAGGAAGACATGTCGGTGCTATGATTGGTCACCGAGGAGAAACGCTGGATGCATTGCAACTTCTAACTTCGCTTGTTGTCAATCATCAAGGTGGAGAGAGTGAAGACAGTTATTTCCGTGTGCAGTTGGATGTCGGTGGTTACCGCAAGAAGAGAGAAAAGACATTAGAAGATCTTGCTGAAAGATTGGCAGAAAAAGCACTTAATACAGGACGTAATGTTGCACTGGATCCAATGAATTCTTACGAACGACGTATTGTTCACACAATACTTTCAGAGACGGAAGGGATATCTACATATTCAGAGGGTGTTGACCCCAAACGAAGAGTGGTTATCACAATAGAATAAGCAAACAAAAAAATCACCCGAAAGGGTGATTTTCATTATCTAACTTATTTGTTTTTCAAAACTCAAAACCATGTTCTTGAATAACCTCATTTGTCTTTTTGATCAACACTTCAGCTTTATTCGTGTCATACTTCTTAAACTCAATTTCCTCACCGTGCATTTGATAAAAACCGCCTGAAACATCGGGTCTATTTTCTATCAAGTGAATCCCTGCGATTATTCCTTCATCCAATGTGAGTAGATTCTTTTGCATGAGCGGTCCGATCGTTCTCATTATGAAGCTTTCTCCGTTCCATATGTTGGTTGCAACATCGCCAGGATGGATAGCACTAAACACAATACCCATGTCGTCATATCGCTTGGCAAGATATATAGTAGACAATAGCTGCATGTATTTGGATGCAGAATATGCTAGAAAGCCATGCTTGCGTTTAATGAACTCGCCGTTTTTGAAACTGATATGACCAAACAGTGCTGCGCGGGAGCATACGTTAATTACCTGTGGGTTGATTCCCTTTTGCACAAGATCCCTAAGTAGCATTGTTAATAAATATGTACCAATATAATTCACACCCACAGTCATTTCAAATCCCTGTTTGGTTTCTTTTTTGGTGTCTGAGAAAAGCCCTGCATTGTTAAATAATATATCAATAGAATCAAAGTCGCGATGAATGCTATCTGAAAAGCGTCGAATGCTTTCAAAAGAGGCCAAGTCCAGATGATAGATGTGTATCAATGCTTGCTTGTTACTTGCAGTGATCTCTTGGACAATGGTTTCTGTCTTTTGCAAATTTCTGCAACCCAGTATGATCTCATACTGTGCATTTGCTAGTGCTTTGAGTGTTCCCAGTCCGATGCCACTGGTTGCTCCGGTGATAATAATTTTTGTTCTCATAATATCTCCTTTGCATTATGATAACATATAAATATTAATCAGCTATGAACAAAAAAGAGATGGTACATACCGTCTCTTTTAATGCGATATAATTATATGACATTTTTTACTTAAGCAAAAAATCCAGTACTTTGGGATTAAACTTTTTTTCTTCTTCATATGCTCCGTGTCCTACGCCTTCATATGATACTAATTTAAAGTGCGGGATTTTGTCCGCCATGTCTTGTGCTGCTGTTTTGCCCACGATGCGGTCTTCAGCACCTGCCAAAATCAAAGTTTCACATTGTATTTTGCTTAAATCATCATATGCGTCATGCGTAAGGCCGGCATTAGCTTGTATTATAAAGCTGTCAAAAGATTTTGGCTTGCCCACTCTTTTGATTATAGGAGACAAAAGCTTTAAAGATTTTATTTTCTTTTCGGTATAAGTTTTTTCCATAGTATCCATCATAAGCGTGCCATAATCATTGTCTTTTGCCATCTGTATCCAGCTCTTCAAAGCGCTTTGCAAGACAGGATATTGCTTGGATGCAGTTACCGCTAGCACCAATTTAATAACCGCTTGCGGATAGTATATTGCAAGATGCTGGGCAATCATTCCACCCTGCGAAATTCCTATTACATTAGCTTTTTCAATGCCCAGCTGATCCATAGCAGTTTTTTGGTCTCTTGCCATATCTTTTGTGGTATATCCTTTTTTAAGCCCACGCTTACGGCTGAAGATATACACCTTAAAGTCCTTTGAATATATTTTATAATAGCGTGAAAGCATAAGGGTTTTTCCCTTAACGGTGATTAAACCGTCGCTTAGTCACGGCAACATAATAAGCGGAGTCTTTCCGCTGCCGAAAACCACATAGTCCATTTCCTCGCCATCTATTATTATTTTTGTGTTTTTATCATTTATTGAAATCATTTTGTATCCTTTCATGTTTTATATTCCTGACTTTAAAATCATCAGATATTCTCTGAGCTTGCCAATATACTTCTTTTTCAAAGTTTTTATATCAGAATCAATATTGTTTTCTTTTATAAACGATTGGTTGAATCCCTCCATAAACCACTTTATTATGCTTAGCTTTTGGATTTTGATTTCTTTTTCTATGTCAACACTGTCTGTAAGCTTGCTAAATATCGCGCTTGCCTTATTTCCGTATTTATTTATGCATTTTTCATACATGTTTGAATCGCCTAAAAACGCTGTTTTAAATAGTTTATAATAATCGGGGTATTTCAAATACCACGCAAACTCCATTTCAGCACGAGATATCACCCTTTCAAACAAATCCTCAGGTAAATCCGCAATGCTTTCTTGTGCTGACAAAATATATTTATCTATAACAGTATCTAAAATGTCGAAATAAAGTTCTTCTTTGCTTGTAAAATATTTATACAAGCTCCCTTTGCTTATTTCGGCGTTTTTTACAATACGATTGGTTGAGCTTTCGTTATATCCGTATTGTGCAAATTCATGCAGCGCGGTTTGAAAAATCTTTTCTCTTTTTTCATTATTTAGATTCTTAAATAGTTTGCTCGCCATACCTATCCCTTTCGGTGACCATATGGTCACTAGGCTAAATATACACCAACATTCGCATTTTTGTCAAGCGATGGACTCAGATTTAAAATAATATGCGAATTTAAAACTAAGTTGTATTTAAGCAAATATCTATCGGAATTTGAAAATATTTTGAATATGTTCTTTATTTTGAGCTCAACAAAGGGGACGTATTAGCGTCCCCCATAGTAAGTGCTTTTTTATGCTTTATCAGCACATCCTAATACGTTTTTAATCTTGTGTTCTACGATTGTTTGAGTATAGTCACGTGCTGCACCAAGATATTTTCTAGGATCAAATACTTCAGCATTTTCAGCAATATAGTGACGAATTGCAGCAGTTACTGCAAGACGAATATCTGTATCAATGTTAATTTTACATACTGCCATTGAAGCAGCTTTTCTTAGCATATCCTCAGGAACACCTTGAGCATCTGCAATGCTACCACCATATTTATTTATTTCAGCTACATATTCAGGAACAACTGATGATGCTCCGTGAAGTACTATTGGAAAGCCGGGAAGTTTTTTTGAGATTTCTTCAAGTATATCATAGCGAAGAACAGGTTCACCCTTAAACTTGAATGCTCCGTGACTTGTACCAATTGCGATTGCAAGTGAAT
>JAGLOK010000274.1 GCA_023139005.1 Clostridiales bacterium
ATATCCGTCATTCGGATATATGCTGGAACATGGTGCAACCACACTGTGGGAGCGGTTTGAAAAAGTGGAGTCAGACAATCATCCCATGTTCGGGACATACACCGCTTGGTTTATAAAGATCTTGGTTGGCATCAATATAGATACCGATAGTCCGGGGTATCAAAATATCATTATCAAGCCGCGATTTGACTGTGCATTGACTGCTGCATGTGGCAAAGTAGTCACCATAGCCAATGAAATAATCACAGTCTCTTGGGAAAAGGAGTGCGATCAAGTAGAGATTATCATTTGTATTCCACAAAACACAACATATGATCTACAGTTGCCGGAAGGATATCAAGTACGATCAAAGATTAAAGAAAATAACAGCGAGCATATCATCGTAGTGAAAAATTTCATTGATAAAGTACTAAAGAGCACATAGAATAAACGTTATTTCATATTCGTTTTTCGATAGGCAACCATAGCTATGACAATCCATACGATATGTACTAACGTTCCAATCATAAAATTTTGCATTGAGGGCATTTTTATTGAAACAAATACCCAGTAGAAAGGTGAAAAATAGGAAATATAGTGCAAAACTTCGCTATCGAATAAATCAAATATTATAGGGAGAAAGAGCAGACCCAGTGCCTTTGCATATGTGAGCGTTGATACTTTGTCCATTGCCAATGCACTCAATAGCATCGTAATCATAATCACCTGAAAGATGGCAAAAACACAACAATATATTGCAGCTTGAAGTGAAACATCGTTGAGCATTACAAATAAGCAAGCCATTGCACAATAGACAAGTGACAAAGCAGTGGGTAAAAACAATCTAGTGACGTAATACTTTTTCATGCCACTGGGTGTTATTTGTATGAATGAATAGAGGTCTTGATCCTTTTCATCGACCATTAAAAATCCTGTGAGTATTCCCATCATGTAGGGCGATAGGATAATGGTCAGTGTTGTGAAGTAAATGTAATACGGAGACAAATCAAAATCCAAGTTGTTGATTAGTATACTATTTAGCTGTGGAATACCAAACTTGAAAAGAAGAATGATAAATATCGGCAGGACGAATATGATTGCCATGATAGGCTCTCTAAAGATCAATTTTATATCCAATTTTATTTTCTTCAACATCATATTACCTTCCATACATTTTCTTCAAAATTCTATTTCTTGTTATAAAAAATGCAATGACACAAAATAGCAGTAGATTTGCACTATAATACAGTGCATCGACAAACAGAATTTTATTGTATGCACCTAGTATGAGCTGTAGTCCTGTATATGTGGGAAATATTTTCAAGAAGCCTGTGTGTGGGATATCAAACATTGCAATCGCAGGAAGCATGATGAGAATCATAATTGGGATCATTTTGTACAAGAAATGAATGATACTTTTTGCACTACAAACAACATATAGCCCGATCAATGAAAAGAAACAAGAGGATAAAACGCTTGCAATAAACAATACAAAAGGATTAAACGCAATACCCATAACAATAGCCATTAGTAGCGATGCACTAAGCCCCAAAATGGCCAAAGAAAAGATTTTTGAGAGCATGTATTGCGCAAGCGATAGTGGTGTAATGGATAGATAGCTAAATATTCCTTGTTCTTTTTCAAGCATGAAAATCACACCAATGAATATGAATCCAATAATAGATGGGTCTGAAAAAATAACAGCAGGAATAACATAAGGCAAAACATTGTCCGGCAATTGGAAAAACACGACAACATATAAAACAGAGATTGCAAGGTATACAAAGTAGAATCCATGTCTAAACTGAAAGAGAATATCTGATTTCAATGCATTTCGTAGATTTTTCATTGAATAGATCTCCCGGTTACCTTGATAAAAATGTCTTCAAGTGTTGCCTCGCTTGTATGAATTGTTTTGATTTCGTTATTTTTCAAAACATCTAGAAACTCGCTGTTTTCTCCAATCCCATCGATTGCGTGATATTTCTTTATTACCTTCTTTTTTTCTATATACTCAATAGCGACTTCTCTTTTTCCATATTGAAGCATTAAGTTTTTAGGATTGTCAATCGCCCGTAGTTTCCCATCGACAATGAAAGCAACACGATCACATATTTGAGTTGCAACCCCCATGTTATGCGTGGTCAAAAAAATTGTCTTTCCTTCGCATTTAAGTCTTTTGATATATTGTTTAATGATATTGGCATTTACAGGATCCAATCCCGATGTGGGTTCATCCAAGAAGATGATGTCTGGATTATGCTGTATTGCACGGATGAAGTTTAGTCGTACCTTCATACCTTTGGAAAAGTCTTCGATTTTCTTTTTTTTATACGCAAGTAACCCTACATTATCCAAAAGCATATCTAAATCATCGTTTTTGTTAACATAATAGGATAAGAATAATTCCAGATTTTCGATTGCGGTGAGTTTCATGTATAGATTGGGAAACTCAAATGCAACCCCGATTTTTTCATAAAAGTCGCGTCCCCAATCACTCCTGTTTTTCCCCATGATACGAATGTCACCTTCATAGTTTGTTAGTAGCCCCGTGATGATTTTTTGAGTAGTAGTTTTTCCTGCACCACTGGGTCCCAAGAAGCCAAACACCTCGCCCTTTTGGATATCAAAGGATATGTCGTTGATGGTCTGTGAATCATTGTTCTGATACTGATATTTTAAGCTACTTACTTCTATCATGTCACTACTCCTGTTGTAAATACACCGATAATTCCATGGATGGTATATATTAAAGATGCTTTGATTAATGCA
>JAGLOK010000275.1 GCA_023139005.1 Clostridiales bacterium
TATAGCATGGACTCAATAAATTGCATGCTAATCATCTCAACGATGGCGTTTTGGTGCACTATTTGGTGCTTTTGCTTTGCAAAATCATGCAATAAGTGATCGGTGATGAGTTGTTTTGTCTTGCTTCGAACCGTGATGTATTTGGCGCTTTCTCCACATGTAAATAGGAGATAGAAGCGTTTTGAAAACAAACCAAGAAGCATTTCACCCAGCATATCGATTTCCTCTTCCCATTGTTCTGGCTGTACGTTATCCCATTGTCGACCACTATTTTGATCCTGCTCATGTTCCTTGATTATACTTTCAAACATCATGTATTCATGATTGACAATCTCATCGAGTATGGCTTCTTTGTTTTCAAAGTAATTATAAATATTCCCAAGTGTCGTTTGCGCATTTTTTGCAATGCTTCGCAAAGAAGCACCACTAAATCCCATTGAAAAGAATTCTTGCTCTGCACTTATGAGAATTGCATTTTTCATTTCTTCTTTTTGATACTGCATAAAAAATCACCTGTTCATTAATGATAATATCACATTGCATACCAAAACACAAGCTATTTTCCAAACCACAAAAAACTACAGATGTTAACATTTGTTACCCTTTTTTATACTAGTCACACGCATCAAAAAGGCACCTATTTCTAGGTGACCTTTGCATACGTGATGTGGTTTTATTTGCAGCTATGCTTCTTCTGTTATCGCTTCACTCTCCTCAGCTACTGTACTATCTTTTTGTGGAATCATCAGTGCATACACAAGCATTATTACAAACACCGATACATTACAGTATAAATAACGAACATTCTGTGAAGGATTAATCATCATATATCCAAGCATATTAAACATAGCTGGAGAAGCTACGATAAGCGATAGTTTTCCATGCTTTCTGTATGCAACTAGCAACAGCAAAAAGGTCAAAAGCATGTAAAGAGCAGGCCTCCATAAGAATGTAGTATATTGATTGGGATATAAAATTGTACTATCTAGAAAGTCTCGAAGTTTCGGAAATACAGAAGCTTCCTCTGCGAGTTTCATATTCTTATATGATGTAATCAATTTGTTTCTGGCTGTTGTGTAACCATAATCTGGAGTACACCAAGCAATAGCAGTAAGCTTTTCATATCCTTCGATGGCAGCTATTGGAAAGTCACTAACAAGGGACAGATAAAATTGTATAAATCGACTTGTCGAAGTTGCAAGATGTCCAACATTAACACTCGCATTGAAGTTCAAGTTAAAGTCCCATCGGTTAGGATATTTTTCTTTTGATAAGTTGACATATCCCATATCAATAAACCATTCTGTATCTTCTAGCTGCCGATCACTCAGCTCATACCAATGGCTTACAAGTATATTGATTGTTTGTCCAACGGGTAGCATAAAATATTCTGCTGACGTTGATCGATGAGAATAGTTGTCACCCAATGAGTTCGCTGCAACTTTTTCTATACCAAAAAACCCAACAACAACAATTAATAACGCGATAGTAAAGCTGATGGTCTGCTTATAGTTTTTCATCAAAAAGAAAATAGACCCTGAAAACGCGAGTGTCAAAGGAATCACCAGCATTCCATTATGTCTGCTTAACATTGCAATGAGTCCTGCAACAATTAATGCAATTATTTGCTTTATCCTTGGTTTTTTTTGAGATGCACACTCCATAAGTATGGTACTTATAAAAACTAATGACATAATATATGAAATATCTTTCAACCATGTTACAGAATGAATAGCATTCACAGGAACTATTGATAGAAATATTGCAATTGTCCAACACCATTTACGATGCAGACCTTGCTTTTCAAATGCATATGCAACATAAGAGTATACAAAGGAACAAAATAGAATTTGAACAAGTATAAATATTGCAGGGCTATCCCAAATCATCTTACCCAATGATACATACATTGAATATATAATGGGGTGCATATTATTATAGACACCTTCTACAGCTCTAAACCAGATATATGCACTATCATATGGAACGATTGCAGGCCAGTTGCATAGCCAAAGGAGTGTTGATACAAGAATTCCTGGTATCATGTAATAGAGTATTCTACGCTTTTTTACTTGACTAGTATGTTTTGTCCAGTTCAGTTTTTCGAGCACTAAAACAACAATGATAGTCATAAAGAAAAGTCCTATTATCAATAGAATTCCTATTAATATACCACCAACTCCTTCTACTAATGAGAAGGGTCTAATAAATATAGACTTTGCTGCAAATATTGAGAAAGTTAATATATATATATATTTTTTTGCTTTAAAATTTTCTCGAATTTTGTATAATACATTTTTGATAAATCGAGTCAATATAATCTCCAGATGTTATGTTTATTCATTATCTTCCAAGTCTTCGATTCTCTTCTCGAGCAATGACACTCTTCTAGCTAGTGCATCGCTTTTCCTTTTATTATCATCCATCTGGGTGTACAGCCTGAATATCAAAACAGCTAAAAACAATATAGCAATAAGAAAATAAAGTGATGGGGGATAATCAATACCAATGGTTTTTGCTAAGTTATCCATTGATTTTGGGAAAATTGAAAGTAAGATTATCACTAAACATCCAAGCATCCAAAACACAGATTCTTTTTCTGGAAGTCTTTTTGAAAGTGTTTGTGTTAATACTATTGCAGTAACAATTAATGCTGTTACTAAGAAAAACCAACTCATATAAATCCCTTTGTAATTCTATTTTATATAGAGTTTAAACTATTGTATGATGATTGTCCATACGGGTATATGTTATTACTATACATTGTCAAATGATCCGTTACACATTAGGCAGATATATTCCTTCAGTACTGAATAGGTGATTTTCTAC
>JAGLOK010000276.1 GCA_023139005.1 Clostridiales bacterium
TTTTACTCCTGTAAAAATGCGTTTGCGCTAATCTGGGACACCCCCTTTTTTTACTTAAATATAGACAAACAATGCATCTAAAATACTATAATAGATCAATATTATTATAATTTTATCACGAAAAAGAGGTCCAAATGGAAAACCAAGTCCCCGCACAACTCACTCCAAAGCAAAATTTCATCCAGTTCTTAAAGTTCACGATGTTTTCTATCACCGCAGGCATCATTCAGATTATCAGCTTCACACTGCTCAATGAACTGACCCAGCTTCCCTATTGGCCCAGTTATTTAATAGCTTTGACGCTTTCTGTTGTATATAACTTCACCGTCAACCGACGTTTCACATTTAAGTCTGCAAAAAACATTCCCTTTGCGATGATGCAAGTGTTCGGATATTACTGCCTCTTTACGCCACTATCAACATGGTGGGGTAACGCACTCATCTATCTCCAGTGGAATGAATATATTGTGCTCATCGGTACCATGGTTATCAACTTCATCACCGAGTTTACATTCACACGCTTTGTTGTCTTCAGAAAGTCTATCAATACCAATGACTTAGCGAAAAAGGAAGTGGAGGAAACGGTGTAGGATTTGTTTTAATTTTACATTTCCTTTTGAAATAATATCAACTAGGGAGTATAATATAACGTAGAAAAAAAAATTGTTTTATGACATCTTCCTGTATAAAAAGTTGTCATCAACATTTCATAAATTGCTAACATAGATTATGTACATACTTCAAAAGGAGTATAACTATGAGTGATAATTTCTACAAATCCGTTCTCGACAACTCACCGGTAGGCTATGCATATCATAAGATGATCTACAACAAAAAGGGTGAACCGATCAACTATGAGTATATCGATGTAAATCCTGCGTTTGAAGATTTTACAGGGCTTAAAAAAGATGCATGTATTGGAAAAACGATACTAGATATTCATCCAAACATAGTTGATGATCAGTTTGATTGGATTCAGTTCTATGGAGAAGTTACGCTCAACAATACTGAAAAAGAAACAATACAGTATTCACATTCATTTGAGAAATATTATAAGATAAAAGCATATTCGCCAAAAAAGGATTATTTTATAGCACTTTTCAGTGATGTCACAGCAGCAAGAGAATCCGAGCAAACATTATTTGAAAGTGAAGAGAAGTTCAAGTATGTTTTCGACAACTCAGTCGTTAGCAAGTCTTTTACAACGCCCGCAGGCCAAGTCAATGTAAACGACGCGTTTTGCAAAATGCTTGGATACTCAAGAGAAGAGCTGCAGGGGATGAGATGGCAGGCAATGACCCACCCAGATGATATTGAAAGCAATCAGCAGGCTATCAATAAGGTGATAAGCGGCGAAAGAGATTCCACCAATTTTATCAAGAGATTTTTTAAAAAGGATGGTAGCATCATGTGGGCTGATGTCCACACAACAGTACGTAGAGGCGCAGATGGTAAACCGCTATACTTCATGACAGACTTGATAGACATTACCGAAAGAAAAAGAGCAGAAGAGAGTCTCAGAAAATCAGAGAAACAGCTTCGCACATGGCTTGAGTTCTCTCCGGTGTGTACCATTATTTTGGATCTTGATTTCAATCTACAATATATAAGCAGTGCAGGTATCAAAGACCTTGCTATTGATGACATAGCTCCGTATTACAATGCCCTCTACCCTTTTGATTTCTTACCGGACTCATTCAAGTCCACTATGATAAAGGATTTAGCACAAGCAAAAAAGAACGGCAAAGCCATCACACAAGAATCCCCGTTGGTCAACTTAAAAGGAGATAAGATTTGGTATCATACGACCATAGTCCCCGTTGCAGGGGATAGCGACACCATAGAATACATTATGGTCGTATCCAATGATATAACGGAAAACAAACAGTTTGCAGAGACCATACTCGAAAATGAAATGAAACAAAAGAGCTTAATTGCCAATATTACAGATGTTATTGGAATAATAGGAAAAGACGGTACAACAATCTATACCAGCGAAAATATTACTAGACTTTACGGATGGCAGCCAAATGAACTCAATAATACATCCTCTTTTTTAAGAACACATCCCGATGATTATGAGTATGTTAAAGGTGAATATGAAGATTTGCTCAAGCATCCGAACCAATTAAAAGAAATAGAATATCGGTATTTATGCAAAGACAATAGCTATAAATATATACACCTATCTGCAAGAAATATGATCGATGATCCGATAATTGGTGGTTTGTTGATTAACTATAGTGATATTTCCGAAAAGAAAAAGCTAGAGGCCGAAAGAGAATCAACGCGGTCCATTCTGGTTAACCATCAGAAATTAGAGTCCATAGGCACTTTGGCAAGTGGCGTAGCACATGAGATTAATAATCCCATTAACGGCATACTAAACTATGGACAGATAATCTTAGATACTGCAAGTGATGATCCGACCATTGTAGAGTATGCAAAAGAAATCATTCACGAAACCCATCGCGTTGCAGAGATCGTAAAAAATCTTTTGAATTTTTCAAAACACACAAGACGCGAGCATATCGAAGCAGACATCAGCGATGTAATCTCTCAGACGCTATCTCTGGTGAATACTTTCATCAAACATGATCAGATTCAGTTGAATGTGGATATTGAAGATAATCTACCAAAAATAAGATGTCAAAGCCAGCAAATTCAGCAGATCATTATGAACCTGCTAACCAACTCACGTGATTCGTTGAATGATAGATACCCTGAATATGATGATAATAAGATTATCAACCTCAGCTGTGTCCTACAAAAGCGCGATGGACACGATTGGCTAAAGCTCACTGTCGAAGACTTTGGTGTCGGCATAAAAGAAGACTTAATAGACAGAATCTTCGATCCATTCTTCACAACCAAAGGCAAGGACAGAGGAACAGGGCTGGGTCTTTCCATTAGCTACGGTATCGTCAAAGAGCACCTTGGTGAAATCATTGTAGAATCAGAAGAAAACAAGTATACGCGCTTTATTGTGCTGCTACCGTATGACTATGATGATGATATGGATGTGTGAGTTAAGATCCTCTTACCATTTCACCGGATTCCTTTGCAACCCAAAATGGTAATTCATCGTTTTGTTAATTGATATGTAATGCGCGCTCCCAGGCGTGA
>JAGLOK010000277.1 GCA_023139005.1 Clostridiales bacterium
AATCACTATATCATTATCGTGGCAGACGGCAGGCAAGAAATGTCTAAGGGGCTTACGCTTGAAGAATTAGCAAAACTATTTGAGTACTATGAATGCGAAACTGCATATAACCTCGATGGCGGCGCTTCATCTATCATGATATTGGAAAATGAAATCATATCATCTCCCAGCGGTGGTACAGAACGAAAGAGTACCGACATCATATTCTTTCAATAGTATGATAAAACATTGATGACACGTATGTGTCTTTTATTATGTCAAATTTTATTTTCAATAAAAAAAAAGAGACGCAAAACGCCTCTAAAAAGTGATTTATTATAAGGAAATTGAATAGCGTAAAATGGGGTTTCTTGCTGCTTCTACTTCATCCAACCTAGATATCACGGTCGTAACAGGTGCATCATGCAATTGCTGTGGATCTTCTTTTGCGATGCGTGCAATCGAAAGTAGTACATCGCATGCATGATCCAACGTTTCGATACTTTCAGTTTCTGTGGGCTCCACCATCATCGCTTCTTTTACAATCAGTGGGAAATATACTGTTGGTGGATGAATGCCTTCATCTAATAGTGCTTTTGCAACATCCATTGCACTGATGCCTGTTTCTTCTTTTAGCTTCTGCGCCGTCATGACAAATTCATGCATACATAAACCATTGAAGGGAACAGTATAGGTATCTTTGAGTCGTGCCATCATATAATTTGCATTGAGTACTGCAATACGCGATGCATCAGATAACCCATCAGCGCCTAATGATAGTATGTAAGTATATGCACGAACCAGCGTGAGGAAATGTCCATAAAAGCTCTTCACGCTACCGATGGAGTCCTCGTTGTCATGCTGAAGGAAGTAGGTGTCTCCCTTTTTCTCAACATTAGGTGTGGGCAAGAACTGTGCAAGTCTTTTTGCACATCCGACAGGTCCGCTTCCGGGACCACCACCGCCATGAGGTGTTGAAAATGTTTTATGTAGATTGAGATGAATAACATCAAAACCCATATCTCCAGGACGTACTTGTCCCATAATTGCATTGAGATTTGCACCATCATAATATAGCAGTCCGCCTGCTTCATGGACTATTTTCGCCATTTCTACAATACGACTTTCAAAGATACCCAGTGTATTGGGATTAGTCAGCATCAGTCCTGCAGTGTCGTCTCCTACTGCATCACGTAATGCTTCAAGGTCTACCCCGCCATCTGCTGCAGATGGAATAGACTTTACATCAAACCCTGCAACATGCGCGCTTGCAGGATTGGTACCATGTGCACTATCTGGAACTAGGATTACTCTCTTTTGGGTATCGCCACGCATCTCATGATATTTTTTCATCATCATGAGTCCTGTCCACTCTCCATGTGCGCCGGCAGCTGGCTGCATTGTCATATCATACATACCTGTTATCTCGCATAACATGGTCTTTAAATCATACATCAACTCCAGTGCACCTTGTGTTTCTTGAGCGCTTTGCAGTGGATGAATATTGGTGAAGCCCACAAGTGAGGCTGTCTTTTCATTGACCTTTGGATTGTACTTCATGGTGCATGACCCCAATGGATAAAAACCATTGTCCACGCCATGGGTCCTTAGCGAAAGCGCAGTATAGTGCCTAACCAAATCAATCTTTGATACTTCAGGTAGATGGGGTCGTTGGCCTCTTGCATATTCTTTGGGGATATTAAAAGAAGGGATTGTGCTCATAGGAAGCCTAACACTTCTTCTATCTTCTTTTGTGATTTCAAATATCAACTTCATCATGTCATCACCTCACGTGCAATGGATACCACCTTATCGATATCATCTTTGTTGTTGAGCTCAGTTGTGCACCAAAGTAGGCTGCTCTCAACTTCAAATGGTCCTAATATTCCTTGATCTGATAGCTTTTGATTGAGCTTCTTGCCATCCACTCCTGAAGTCATGAACTCGTGAAAAAACGGGTGATAATTGCATGATACACCATCTATTTTGCACAGTTGCTCTTTGAGGTAATGTGCATTGTCATAGCACCGTTTGGCAACATCATAGAGTCCTCTCTTACCCATTGCTGCCATATAAATAGTAGCAGTCAGTGCTGCGTGTGCTTGATTGGAACATACATTAGATGATGCCCTTTCTCTTCTGATGTGCTGCTCTCTTGCTTGCAGGGTCAGCACATATCCACGTCTGCCTTCTTTGTCATGGGATTGCCCGACAATGCGTCCGGGGAGCTTGCGCATCATTTTCTCTGTTGCTGCCATGAAGCCCAAGTACGGTCCGCCAAATGCCAAGGGATTGCCAAGGGGTTGTCCTTCGCCAACGGCGATATCTGCACCATACTCTCCAGGGGCTTGAAAAAGCATTAGGGATGTGGGATTTACTGATGCAACAAAGTATCCTCCCAGATCATGTGTGATATCCGATGCCTGCTGCATGTCTTCTACCACCCCATAATAATTGGGACTTTGCATGATTAGCGCTGCGCAATCATCACCCATAATGCCTGCAATTGCATCCATATCCGTCTTATAATCTACCTGTGGTACAATGCGAATCTGTGCACCGGACGCTTTACTCCAAGACTTTAGTACTGCAATTATCTGTGGGTTTACTGCATCAGAGATTGCAATGTCACTGCGCTTGCGGGTCATACACATGACGGCAGCTTCCGCTGCTGCATTGGCTCCGTCATAGACAGATGCATTGGATACTTCAAGACCTGTTAATTCACAAATCATTGTTTGATACTCAAACATGGCTTGTAAAATGCCTTGTGATATTTCGGGTTGATAGGGTGTGTAGGCAGTCAGAAACTCAGAGCGTGAAGCGAGCGACGAAACAACCGATGGAATAAAGTGATTGTATGCACCAGCACCTCGAAAAATCGTCTTATATACTGTATTCTTGTCTGCTAATTCATTCAATCGATCAAGTACTTCGATCTCACTTCTTCCTTCTGGTATATTCAATCTGCCTTTTTGCTTTACTGCATCGGGAAGATTTAAAAAAAGTGCATCAATATCATCTACACCTATAACGTCCAACATCTTTTGGATGTCTTCATTGGTATGCGGAATGTATCCTGTCATCTATTGCTCCTTTGCAGTAAATGCTTCATATTCATCTGCTGTCATTAAACCATCTACTTCAAAATCGCGAAACTTTACAATATACGTTCCGTAACAATCTGAGTTTAATAACTCCGGAGAATCCACCAGTAATTCATTGGCACAATCGACAGTGCCACTTCCCGGGCTGTATACATCCGAAACTGCTTTAACAGATTCGATAACTGCAAAGCCATCGCCTTCCTTAAAGGTATCACCCGTCTCAGGAAGTTCAACAAATACGATGTCTCCCAATGAATTCTGTGCATAATCTGTGATACCGATAAATGCAAATTCACCTTCATACCTGATCCACTCATGATTTTCTGTGTACATTAATTCTTTCTTGATATTCATAATAAACCTCTTTTATTTGTTTTCTCTTTTATAAAATGGCATTTTCACCACTTTTGATTCTAACATTTTCCCACGCACTTGGATATGAAGCGTTGTACCGCGCCTATTGTATGGCTTATTTACCAGTGCCATTGCAAATACTTTATTAAGCGTTAATGACTTGGTGCCGGAGGTTACAAATCCCACCTTCATACCTTCATAGTATACCTCTGCACCTTCTCGTGCGATACCGCGATCAATCAGCTCAAGTCCGCATCGACGTCGGGTGATACCTTCATCAATCTGCTTTTTGATGACATCTTTACCGATAAAGTCGTTAGCCTCTTCCACCTTGACGAAGTACTTGATTGCAGCTTCAATGGGTGAGATCTCTTCAGTCATCTCATGTCCATATAGTGGCATGGATGCTTCAAAGCGTAATGTATCGCGACAGCCTAGACCACAAGGCATAATATCTTCTTTGCCAATATCTATGAGTGATTGCCAAAGCGTTACTGCCACTGCATTGGGACAGTATATTTCAAATCCGTCTTCACCTG
>JAGLOK010000278.1 GCA_023139005.1 Clostridiales bacterium
TTTGAAATTTGCGCGACACCGTAAGTCATTTTTACTCCTGTAAAAATGCGTTTGTGCTAATCTGGGACACCCCACTTTCTTATATGAAAAAGGTGGTACAATATGAACAAAAAGATTATCGCAATAGTCATTTTTCTAATACTTATTCTTACACTTGTAAGCTGTAGTTCCTTGGACGAAATTACACCTACGGTGACACAGGAATCGCAGCCCACAAATACGCAAGAATCGCAGCCAACATCAGACAATAATCTCAAACAATCCTTATCAGAGAGTGAGCAGTATCTATATGACAATATGAATGATGTAGAAATGAGAGATTTCACACTTCCTGATTTTAATGAAGAGCTGCATACACTCTCGGATTACAAAGGAGAAATCATTGTGCTGAATTTTTGGGCAATTGGGTGTCCGCCTTGCGTCGAAGAGCTTCCCGATTTTGAAGAAGTATGTAAGAAGGAGGGCGTACAGCTCATTACGGTAGCACAGAATACTGTTTTAGGAAATAACAAGAAGGAAAGTGGTGACTTCATATCTCAATTTGATTCAGTTGCACTGTGGGATGAAAATAAAGATACGATGTCTGTTTATCCGAGCCAATACTATCCGCACACGTATATTATCGATAGAAAAGGTATTGTACGCTTTGCAGTAAACTCAATGGACTATGAACAACTAAATGAGTTGGTAACCTTCTGTGATGAAATCCTTGATTGATCAAAATAACGAAACTATAGATGACTTGATGTGCGGCTATCATATCATACAACACAAAATCAATTTTCGGTTTTCAATGGATGCTGTACTACTTGCACATTTTGTTACAATCAAGAAAAATGATTATGTGGTTGACTTTTGTGCAGGGTCTGGTGTCATTGGACTTCTAGTTGCAGCTCATCATAGTGTGAAGAAGATAACAAGTATTGAGATTCAACAAAGTTTTGCAAGTTTGATAAATCGAAGTATTGCACTCAATAACATTCAGGATACCATGGATGTCATTTGTGATGATCTTGCAAATGCATCAATACTACTGGGATATGGAGCAGCGGACGTTGTAACATGTAATCCACCATACCTGAAGATACAAACAGGAAAGACAAGTATTAATGATTCTATAAACATATCACGACGCGAAGTGAAGACAAATCTTGAAGACATATTTCTATCAGCAACAAAAGTGTTGAAGAACAAAGGAAGATTTGCAATGATACATCAGGCTGCGCGTGCAGATGAAATATCTGCTTTGATGAAGCAATATAATATCCCTGTAAAAAGAGCTCGTCTCATACAACCGAATATAAATGAAAGCCCCAATCTAATCTTGGTTGAAGGTATCAAGAATTCGAGTACTACTATAAAATGGTTACCAACTCTTCATGTGTATCATGAAAATGAATATACAGATGAAATCAAGGAGATCTATGGACAAAAATGAAAACACAAATTATGGAGTTTTATATATAGTTGCAACCCCTATAGGTAATCTTGGAGACATCACACTTCGTGCAATCGAAGTCTTGAAGAGTGTTGATTTTATTGCAGCGGAGGATACTAGACATACTATAAAGTTACTAAATCATTATGATATTAAAACAAGACAGATAAGTCACCATGAACACAATGAAAAGGAAAGTACTCTTGGGATACTGATGCTCCTTGAACAGGGGAAGGATGTCGCACTCGTCAGTGATGCTGGGATGCCGTGCATCTCTGATCCTGGCTATCAACTGATACATAGCGCAAGAAGCAAAGGACTCCCCGTTACATCTCTACCTGGTGCCTCTGCAATACCTTCTGCAATAGCATTAAGTGGATTGGATGCAGGACGGTTTCGTTTTGAAGGATTTTTACCTAAAAACAAAACACAACGAAAGGATCTTTTGCAAAACATATCAAAAGATGGTTGTGCAATTGTAATATATGAAGCGCCACATCGGTTGCAGAAGACAGTATTAGAGCTTGCGCAGTTTTTTGAAGATAGAAAAATTGCAATCATAAATGATATATCAAAGTTACATGAACGTGTTGAAACATATCCAATTGAACAAGCATATGAACAGCTTAACTTATGGAATCTAAAAGGGGAGTTTGTAATTGTAATTGAAAAGGGCATAGCCTTTGCTGATGACTCTTGGAAGTCAATGACGGTAAAAGAACATATAGAAAGTTTGATGCAAAATGAAGATCTTGCAAAGATGGACGCGGTAAAAATGGTTGCGAAAATTCGCGGTGTTAAAAAAGGTGATGTTTATAAGGAGTCGCTAGATATATAAAAAACGCCGTTAATTAAGAAACGGCGTTGAAAAAAAATATCATATCTATCTTAGATGTATCTATGATTTCTTCAATGTTTGTAGGCAGTCACCGCAGATAAGTTTGCCTCTGTAATTTCTCACTTCATTTGCACTGTCGCAAAACAGGCATGCCGGCTGATATTTTTTGAAGATAATATGTTCACCCTCAACATATA
>JAGLOK010000279.1 GCA_023139005.1 Clostridiales bacterium
TTGTATAGATGAATATATGTATATATATAGCGCTCCATGTCACGCGCTATATCCTCGCACACAACACAGGTGTTACTAGTATCATTAATCTGCGAGAGGAGTGCATCGATTGCTGCGTTTTCTTTTTTTGTATCAGTTTTGTCTTTGGTAAGGGTGTCCATTGCTTTCTGAGAACTTTTTAAAATGGTATCCATATGGGTGGTTGTTGTCAGTCCTAAAGACAGTTTTCTATCGCTATGCAGCATCTTATTGTAGTGACGTGCACAAAAGCCCGTTTCATTGATACGGATACGGATATGGCTCTGCATGATTGCATCGCTCAAATAAAAGTCCACATACTTGTCTTCCAGGTTCTTTTGAATCAAGCAAAAAGGACATTCACTATTTTCTTTAATTGCATCCCATACAGGGATTGTATCGATTTGATATTTCATAATATTACTATTTGTTCAAGCGGATAAGAAGGCGAATACTATAATCAAATAGATGTTCTTCTTCAAAATAGCTTGCATACTCCACTAGTATCTTGATGGAAACTTGGTCATTTTCATCTAGGAAAGTTAACTCCTGTGGTTCTTCTATGTTGGATGAAGTAGAAAGGTGTGGCTCGATTAACTCGAGGAGATTGGTTTTGTAGACGCTTTTATCATTTAGAGTAAGAATGATTTCTTCTTGCTTTCCACTATTTACATTCACCAGTAGGGTTCCTTGATCGGTTTTTATATCAATATCATTCATACCACTAAATATTTGTGCGATATAGTCATAACCTGATACTTCAATAATCTCAAATTGTGTATAGTCAATTAATAATCTTCTGAATTCGTTTGTATCGAGGCTTTTCTTCAGATAGAAGGGCTTAAAACCGAATACTTCTTCCATGTCATCATCTGTGTACCCTTCAGGAAGCAGCTTGATGTCAAATAGGTCATGTGTATTGTCAAAATATTTCAATATTTCTGTGATTTCATGTTTTGTTTCGTCGCTTGCACTTTCATCGGGGATGATTTCATCGTAGTCAAGCATATCACTTTGCGCGAGGATATGTTTCAATCTGCTGTTCTGGCTGGCTTTGGATATACTAAATGATGATAAGGGCCCAAAGACCGATATCAGCAATAGAACTGACAGCAACAGTGGCATCAATCGGATGTTCAGCTTTTTGATTTTGATAATAGCAATACTCACGAGTACATATATGACGCATAATATTGCGTAGTATCGAGACTCTGTGATGCCATATGCATTAATACGCACCATAAATGATACAAACATCATCACAACAGGGAGAATGACAGTATAGGGATATACTTTGTAGATGAATGTGCTCCACTTGCTTTCACTGTTTATGGGTTTTGCAAAATATAGTGCTGCAACAGATATCATTGAGTAGTATATGACAAGGTTTCCGAGTAGATTGCTTGGGAGCTGGAACTCGAAGAGTATCTTGATGAAGTATGCATACAAAACCAAAGTGTATGCACAAAGCAATGTGAAGACAATATATAATAGTAGTATCTTCAATAGCTTTGGATATGCATCTTGCGTGTCGTCTTTGTTGGGGATACCTGCAACAAAGAATGCAGGTAATATAATACCCGCAATTGCTATGGCTGTGTGTGCATAGATTTGCTCCGGCATGTTGATTGCAAGTAGATTTTCTAACGCAAAGATGATGGCTGTAACGCCACCTGTGATAATTCCATAATAGATAAAAGTAATCGCAAGGCGTAAGAAAACCTTTTGTGCAAAGAAGGGTGCACTCTTATCTTTATTGATAAATGGGATATAGAAGAACAGTGCTGCACTTGAAATTGTGAGTAGTGCATATCGCAACATGGATATAGAGTGTGTGTACTCAACAATGATTATAAAATAGTTCAGTACCATCACGATAGGTATGATGAGCCAGACAATGTAGATTAGCTTGCTCTTTATTTCAAAGCGCTCAATGATACTCTGCACCACTAGAGCAAGCACACCACCTAATAAGCATGAGAGTGCAAGTCGTACGAAGATGCCTTCATCAAGGATGCTGTCTCTGAAATCGATTTCTACTACAAACATGAACATCACTGCACAAAGCATGAATAGTACTAGGGCGATGGGGTATCGTTTGAGGGCGCGATAGAGGCTTTCTTTAAGCTTCTTTATGAGTGTTTTGAACTTATTCATCATGAACACCTCGATATTATTATTTGAATACAACTAAAATGACTTGAAATAATTTTAGCATACATCGTATCATTTTACAAAATTGTTACAAAACTGTTGATATTATTGTTTAATATGGTATAATTGCAATAGTTATTTTTGTTAATATATGTTTAATTATATTCAAAAACGTGATAAAATATTATAATAACTGAATTTCCTTATGAGAGGATGGTAAATTAATATGAGTAGAGAATATGCAAGACGTTCAAAGGGAGGCGGCAACTTACCGTTGATTATCGCAATTGTCGGTACTGTCATCGTGATTGCTGTCATCGTGTACTTCTTCTTTTTGCGTCCCAGCGCAAGCCTAGGCGCGCAACCTTCAGATGCCCCCATTATAACTGCGCCACCAACAATGCAAGTAACATTTACACCGGGACTTACGCCAACAATATCACCGGTTGTAACCATTGCTCCGTTGGTCACACCTACAGTTGCACCAATTGTTCAGAATACATCGACACCGACACCGGTTAAGACATACCCGAGTGCAACGGTATATGCCACTTCGCTAAATGTTCGTGAAGGCCCGGGACTAAACTACACGACAATTGGTACTGTAAAATACGGTGAACAATATAAGGTACATGAAGAAACCTCTAAATGGATAAAGATACAGCTTTCAAGTGGTGCTTACGGATGGGTATGGGAAGGATACACAGCTCGCGGTAATGATCCTGTGCCTCCACGAGCAACACCTGCACCTGCAGATGCATATGTTAAGAGTGCTACGCTCAATGGAACTACCACAATAACTATAACATTTGACAGCAATGCTTATAGCAGTTCTGCAAAATCATTATCAGAGATCATACCGATTTCAGCATTTGTTGCTAAAGAAGGCGGTGTAAACAGAGTTACAGCCTTTGCATCAGGTGGTACATGTGCAGGCGGAACAGGAGTGACACTACAGCTTTCAGGATATTTAGGGGGAGAGCTAAAACTCACTGTTGATGGAGATAAAATCTATGACACAGATGGCAAAGACACAGGTGATTTCTCAAAGACATTCAATGCGGGGGCTGATGTGACGGATCCAACAGTGACGAATAAGTCACTAGCATTAAAGGTCGTTACATTCACATTTAGTGAATCGATTGGATCTGCAATTGATGGAACAGGAAGCTTGGACGCAAGTGACTTTGTACTTACGGGTCAATATACTGCAACAATAGATTCAGCATCTTCGTCGGGTTCTACTGCAACTATAACAATATCATTCACAGGAATGTCCTCAACGGATACGTCAAT
>JAGLOK010000028.1 GCA_023139005.1 Clostridiales bacterium
AATCAAAAAATCCAGATTATTAACTCCGAAGGATGTTTAGCTGAGGATGAAAGGATAAAACTACGACTATATATAACTGCAGTTGCATCAAATGGTGCAGAGAACCAAACAGGTTCAACTGGTCCTGGAGCTCAAAAGGGATTTGAATTCTTTGATGAGATTGATCCTGAGTGTTATGGAAGAGATGCAGCAAGATGTGCAGTAACCATGCTGAAAGCAGATTCTTGTCCAGCAGGTAAAATGATGGTTGCCATTGAAAATGGATTCGGAGGTGTAATATTTCATGAAGCATGTGGACATGCGCTGGAAGCTACATCGGTTGCAAAAAATCAGTCTGTTTTCTGTGATAAAATAGGGCAACAAGTTGCATCAAAACTTGTTACAGCCATTGATGATGCTACCGTTCCTAATGCTTGGGGATCTTTTAATATTGATGATGAAGGAGAAAAAAGCAGGAAAACAGTATTAATAGAAAATGGGATACTCAAAAGTTATCTTGTAGATAAATTAAACGGACGAAGAATGAATATAGAATCCAATGGTTGTGGTAGAAGACAATCATATGCATATGCACCGACATCAAGAATGAGTAATACATACATTGCATCAGGTAAAAGTACTGATAAAGAAATCATTGCTTCAATTAATGATGGTCTATATTGCGCACAGATGGGGGGCGGTTCTGTGAATCCTGTGACAGGAGACTTTAACTTTTCTGTAAGAGAAGGTTATTTGGTCAAAAATGGAGCGATCGATAAACCGGTTCGTGGGGCAACATTAATTGGTAAAGGCTCAGAAATAATAAAGAATATAGATATGGTTGGGAAGAACATGGAAACAGGGCAGGGTATGTGCAGTTCTGTATCAGGCTCAATACCGACAGATGTTGGACAACCATTAATTCGAGTTAGCGAAATTACAGTAGGTGGAAGACAGGGGGGTGCATCATGAATATAAACTCATTTATTGATAAACTATTTGAAAGAGCAAGTGCATCAGATTTTACAGATTTCGAAGTTTTCTATTCCAGTGGAGATTCATTTCATGTGAAGGTATTTGAAGGCAAGGTAGATGACTATAGTGTGAACACATCATATGGTATATCTTTTCGTGGAATATACAATGGTAAAATGGGATATTCTTATACAGAAGCATTTGATGATGATGCATATGATATGTTAATCGATAATGCCATGCAAAATGCGAAGGTGATAGAAAATGAGGATAAGCAATTTATCTTTGCAGGCAGTAAAAGCTACCAAGAACTGGACATGTATAATAAAGAATTAGATGAAGTATCAATAAGAGAGAAAATTAATGCTGCGCTGAAGCTTGAAAAGCTTACAAAGAGTGGACACCCTGCTATCGACTCAGTTGCAAATACTGTCATACAGTCAGGAAGTGGAGATGTAAGAATCAAAAACTCCAAGGGATTAGATTTGTCATTTAAGAACAATTTATTATTTTGCTATGTAGTTGCTATCGCAAAACAAGGCGATAAAATGATTGATGGTTCAGGCTATCAAATAGTTAAAGACTTTTCAAAGTTAGACATTCAAAAGATAGCAAATGATGCAGTGGAAGATGCAGTATCTATGATGGATGCAAAATCAGTTGAAGCTGGAGAATACAAAATACTTTTTGAAAATGAATGTGCTGGTGACTTACTTGCTACTTTTTCTGGAATATTTTCAGCAGAAAATACTCAAAAAGATTTATCATTGCTAAAAGGTAAGGAAAACACAAAAATCGCAGCTGAAATTTTAACAATTATCGATGATCCACTGCTAGAGGATGGGAATGCTTCAATGCCATTTGATGGCGAAGGTGTTGCAACTTACACAAAAAACATTGTTGAAAGCGGTATACTAAAGACATTGCTGCATAATTTAAAAACAGCAGAGGTAGATGGTGTGAAAACTACAGGTAACGCAGCAAAAGGCTCATACAAGTCTTCAATTGATGTTTCAGGCTCAAACTTCTACATCAAAGCAGGAGACAAGACATTTGATGAATTGTGTGAAGTTATTAAAGAAGGATTGATAATAACAGAGTTGATGGGACTTCACTCTGGCGCAAATGCTGTTTCAGGAGATTTTTCTTTACTTGCAAAAGGATTTAGAATCATCAATGGTAAAAAGGCAGATGCCGTTGAACAGATTACCATTGCAGGGAACTTTTTCACACTACTCAACGAAATTGAACATATCGGAAGCGACTTGAAGTTTGGATTGCCTGGTGCTGCATGCATCGGTAGTCCCAGTATTGTTGTCAAGTCACTATCCGTTGCAAGCTAGGGGTAAAGATGATAGAAACTATTATGAAGTTTAGCAAAACAGAAAAGTCATGGGATGAAATATTAAGAACCCCGTGTAATATCTTGGTAGACAAGATTTTTACAGGGTATGTAACAGTAAAAAAATATCACATGATCAAGACCCATGAAAAGTCGGATGTAAAGATGCCCGTATACTGCTATATCATCAGGCATAAAAGTGGCAATTATTTGATTGATGCAGGTCTTGATATGTCACATCAGACACAGGAATATGGTATGCAAAGAGGATTGTTTAAAAACTTTCTTGCATGTAGCGCAACACAAGAAAAAGGCGACAGTATAGGGGAATATCTGAAGAATAACAACATCAAACTCAAAGGCATCTTTATCACGCATATGCATTTTGACCATACTGCAGGGCTTATTGACTTACCAGAGTATGATCGTATTATAATGTCCAAAGACGAACCCAAGAAAGAACACAAACCATTCCTGTATGGGGATTATTTTAGGCACATCAAGCACATCGACCTTATTGATTTTGAAAGTGCTACGAAGATTAGTCCGTTGGGAGGTGCAATTGATTTCTTTGGAGACGGTTCGTTATTTGTGATCGATACATATGGACATTCTGCAGGACACATATCCTTTGTTGTAAACTCAAAGACTGAACCACAATTTATTGCAAGTGATGCATACATCTATGAATCAGATGAGCTCACTTCAAAAGGTCCAGGAAAATACACACTGGATTACACAAAGGGATATCAAGTGATAAAGGATATTATTGCATTTGGCGAAGCATATCCAAATGTGAAGATTGTAACTGGTCATGGAAAACGTAATATACGTTAGAAAGAAGATATAAATTATTGTATCTAATTGTTTCAAAAGAATATCTTCTACTTTGATGTAGCAGCTATTTGGTAAAACAACTATTCATTTTCAATATGAATTTTTTCAATCTTTGATTTTTGCACTAATAGTACACCGGTAAGTATGATAATCAAAGAGATGACTACCTTGTAGGTAATTGATTCACCTAGAATAAGTGCGCCCAATAAGACTGCAATCACTGGATTTATATATGCATATGTTCCGGCTTTTGCGATTGGCCATGCCTTAAGTACATAGATATAAGCACTGTATCCTATGATGGAGCCAAATATCACAAGGTAAATTATTGCAAGTGCAGAGTTCATTGTCAGTACAAATCGGGATGCTTCGCCTAGGGATAGACCAATAATCAACAGTACAAAGCCGCCAGCCAGCATTTGAATAGCGATGTTTGTAACCAATGCGCTTTCTGTCTTGACTCTTTTTGAATATACAGAACCAATGGACCAGAACAAGCAAGCCGATAGTATGAAAAACACTCCTTTTATGTTTGCATTGCCTATTCCATTGACGCCCATTGATAAAAACACTATACCGCCAAAGCCTATTAGCAATCCAATAACACCTAATGCACTAATTTTCTTCTCTTTTAATATAAAAACTTCAATGGAAGCCATCATTAACGGAACAGAAGCTACCATGATGGACGCAACACCAGCATCCAGCCATTGTGCTGAAGTAACAAACAAGCCCATACCACCTGTAAGCATAAGAAATCCTACCAAAGAAATTTTTGCAGTTTCTCCAATTCCTTTTGGAAATGGAAGACCTTTTATTTTTGCATAAATGAGCATAATGCTACCTGCTATTAGCAATCTACTCGATGAAAAAAGCAAAGGAGGGAGATCTTTAACGCCTATTTTCATGGCAATATAAGTTGAGCCCCAGAAAAAGCAGACCGCAAGATATGCAAGTAGTGCTTTGGTATTATCTTTCATATGTTTCCTTGTTGTGCTGGATATAATGTTCAATCAAAAAAATCAAATGTAGTGCATGGGTTACTCAGCGTACTACATTTGATTGGGAGCTTCTACACCGATAAGCTCTAGGGCTGTTTTTATGACTTGCATAGATGCTTTTGTGAGAAGCAACCTTGCTCTGTTCTTTTTCTCATTATCATTATCAATGATGCGATGGTCGAAGTAGTATTTATTGAATTTCTGTGCAACTTCAACAACATAGCGTGTAATCATTGAGGGCTCATATCTCCTAGCAGCACCTTTTATGATATCTTCAAAGTCTGCTAGTGCTGTTATTAGCTGTGCTGCTTCATCATTATCAAGCTCACTATAGTCTGCTTCATCATCAAGTAAAATGTTACTTTTATTCAATACGCTGTTTGCTCTTGCATGGGTGTATTGAACATATGGTGCTGTTTCACCATCAAAGTTTAGAGCTTTGTCCCAAGAGAAAACAAGATCTTTGATGCGATTGTTTTTGAGCGCAGAAAATACTATTGAGCCAACACCAATCATTTTTGCGATTTTTTCTTTATTCTCAAGCTCTGGGTTTTTACCTTCAATAATATCAGTAGCTTTCTCGATAGCACGAGAAAGAAGATCTTTTAGTAGTACCATTCGTCCTTTTCTGGTGGACATAGCGCCATCTTCTAGGGAAACCATACCATAATTCACATGAAATAAATCATCACTCCACTCATACCCTGCGAGTTCAAGTACCTTAAAGAATTGTTTGAAGTGCAAATCTTGATGATAAGCAACAACGTACAAACATTTGCTAAAGTTAAATGTCTGCTTGCGATAAAGAGCAGTCGCCATGTCGCGTGTTGCATAGAGGCTGGCACCATCTGAACGAAGCATAATGCAAGGAGGCATATCATAGTCATCTAGACGTACAACCTGTGCTCCCTGATCTTTCACTAACAATCTGGTTTCTATTAGCTTGTCAATAACGGGTTGCATTTTATCGGTATAGAAGCTTTCACCTGTATAATAATCAAATTCAATACCAAGCAGATTATAAGTTTCATGAACCTCTTTTAGTGTGATTTCTTTTAACCAATTAAAGAGCTCTAAGGCCTCGGGGTTCTTATCCTCAACTTTTTTGAACCACATACGGGCTTGGTCTGCAAGTTCAGGATGATTTTCCTCTTCTTCATGATACTTCACATACAGCCTTGTTAGCTCTTCAACTCCATATTGGTCAACCTTTTCTTTGTTGCCCCATTTTTCATAAGCAACGATTAGCGTTCCATATTGTGTCCCATAATCACCAAGATGATTAATGCCAACACAGTTATATCCTAAAAATTCATATATTTGATATAATGAATGACCTATTGCTGTTGTATAAAGATGCCCAAGGTGCAAAGGTTTTGCACCATTGACCGAGGAGTAATCAATACAAATAGTCTGACCATTACCTTCGTCTGAAGAACCATACAGATCTCCTTTTTGAATGATTTCAGTCAGTGTTTGTTTTGCAAAACTTATCTTATCAATAAAGAAATTCAAGTATCCATTAACGCTTTTAACTTTCGATAAATAGTCATTATCAGAAAACTTTTCTTTCAAATCATCTGCTATTTGATTTGGTGCTTTTCGAAGCGTGCGGGAAAGCTTGAAGCAAGGCAATGCAAAGTCTCCCATTTTGTTTTCTTTGGGAACTTCAATCATTTCGAGTATATCCTTATAAGATACTCCTGTGATTTCTGAAAGTTTTTCTGCGATTATATGTTTATATTCCATGCAAATACTGCTCCTGAATTTAGTTCATTAATTCTAACACTTGTAATTAGTGCAGTCAATCAAACTTAAGAAAGAAAGATAGTTTTACAAAACAGTTTCTAATTGTTTTCTAATATTTCCTGAATAGCTTTATAAGTATATATGATTTATACTTTGATTAAATATTGGATATACCCATAAGGAGGAGTTTGTTGTGGAATACGGATATGAAAAGGTTTTAATGGTGCAACGTCGCTGTGGTGTAAGCTTTGAAGAAGCAGATAAGGCACTAAAGCAAACAAAAGGTGATGTTGATAAAGCATGTACATATGCAATACGGAAGAAAAACCAAGATAATTCTTGGTCAAAAAAGGTATTGAGTGCGTTAAATAACTTTGTTACTTATAGGATAAAGATTAACAAGAACGGAGAAACGCGTTTTAATATACCAATGGGGATTATTATCGTCATCATTTTTCTATACCTGATTGTTGTTTCAACAAGCTACTATTACAGAAATTCAGGTATGGGTTTTATTTTATTCTGTGTTTTTGCTATAGTAGTACTTACAGGGCACACTCTAGAGATCACACCCGGAGAAAAGAAACAAGAACAGAAGCTTGAAAAAGTCAATTCAAATATAATAGTTGAAGAAGAAGTGCTTGAAGTTTTTGCAGAAGATGAAGTACATGAGGATGATGAATATAATACAATCGAGATAGAGTAAGGATAACTATAATGGATAAAATACTGATTATTGAAGATGATATAAAGATTGCACGTTTTGTTGAGCTTGAATTAACACATGAAGGATATAGTGTTGAAATTGCCCATGATGGCAGAGAAGGCCTGGGTATGGCACAAGCGATCAAGTATCAGGCAATATTGCTAGACTTGATGCTACCCAAACTTTCAGGCATAGAGGTATGCAGGCGCATACGCCAAGAAGATGAGTCAATACCGATTCTTATGCTCACTGCAAAAGACGATGTAACAGACAAGGTTACAGGGCTTGATATTGGTGCTGATGATTATATCACAAAGCCATTTGCGATCGAAGAGCTATTAGCAAGAATTCGTGTTGTTTTAAAAAGAAGTAGTAGAATGTCAAAGGTGGTTTCGGGCGTTACAAAAATCGGGCATCTAACGATAAATCCGGATGCACATGTAGTATCTGTCGAGGACGTTGAAATAGAGCTCACGGCACGAGAATATGATCTATTGTTATACCTTGTTGCAAACAAAAATTGTGCAGTTTCACGAGAGAAGATACTCAACGATGTTTGGGGATTTGACTATTTGGGTGAGACTAATGTTGTTGATGTATATATATCGTATTTACGTTCTAAAATCGATCAGCCATATGGCGAGAAATTGATTAGGACAGTAAGAAGTGTAGGCTATATCATCAAGGAGGATGGGGTTGAGAAGTAAGAAAAACAGAAAATCAATTCGCTCCAAGATTGTTGTTGGGTATATCCGCATATATATAATAATATCATTTATACTACTTTTAGCGCTTGTTAGCACACTATACTTTGTAGGGTTTGTAGGAACACAAAGCTATGCAAAGGATGATATACAAGAAATTATTCATAATCTTCCGAAATACAATGAAACAATTGATGTTGAAGATATATATAATAAAACAGCAAAACTCATGCCAGATTACATCATACGGTATGATTTGTTCTATGAAAGCGTAAATATTAAAGAAGAAGATTTATATGACAATACAATATATATAAATATTAAAAATGATTACATCGATCTTCAGCTACCAGTAGATATAAATATTAAAACTGAGCCATCTATCACTCCAAAACCGATAACAACAGTGGATACAGAGAAGAAAGTTCTAAAGGATTTCGAAAACGTTCAACCAATTTTGGGATATGTAACAGCCAATGAACTCAACGTGAGATCAGGGCCCAGTATGGCATATGAAATAATAGATATAGTAAAATACGGTGAAGAAATCAAGATATTAGAGCAAGGAAGTTGGCATGCAATTTTACACAAGGATGAACTTGCCTATGTTGGATCAGAGTACACAATCATTGGATCCAACAAGCCTGAGCCAACGCCTAATCCAAACGATGACTTTTGGCGCATACACAGTGAGCATCTTTTTTCAAAGAGTGGTACATCAACATATACAACCACTAGTTTTGATGAAAGACAGCGAGATAGTTCATTTTATAATTTGAAAGAAATAGACAGACTTTATGCTTCCTCAAGTACCACATGGTATGTTGAACATGAGAGTCAAGGATATATTCAACAGTCCTCATATCAGGTTAGAGCTGTTGTGGATATTACGAAAATCATTGAGGAATCAGTAATTTGGTCAATTCTTTTAATTGTTCTGATTGCATTTTCACTATTCTTCATAGCAGGGTTTATCTTAGTTGCAGTATATGGTGCTTATAAAACAAGAAAGTATCTCAAACCCATCAGTGACATTACAAAGCTTGCAAGTGAAATACAACCCAATAGTATGTATCGTATTAACGTAAACACAGCAAGGTTTGAGCTTCAAGAGTTAGTAATTACTATTAATGACATGTTAGATAGACTTCAGGCAGCACACGTGAAGAGACGCAAATTTGTATCGGATGTGTCTCATGAATTGCGTACACCGATATCTGTAATCACAGGTTATGCAAACATGTTAAAACGTTGGGCAAAGGATGATCAGGCAGTATTTGATGAATCGGTTGAAGCAATTATTGAAGAGTCCGAGAATATGAAATATTTAGTTGAAAACCTTTTGTTTCTTGCAAGATGTGACAATGATCAACTGATGTATGACATGGAAGTATTTGATGTCTCTAATCTGATTGAAGGTATTTACAAAGATGCAAATTTGATAGATAACAAGAAACATGATATCACAGGAGATATTGCACAGGGAGTTATTATCAATGGAGATCGAAACAGGTTGAAGCAGGCTTTTCGTGAGTTTGTACAAAATGCAATAAAATACACACCTCCTACAGAGAGCATTAATATCTCGTTGCAAAAACTAGGAGAAAAGGCCATAATAAATATAACTGACAAGGGTATCGGTATCAGCAAGAAAGATATGGGAAACATATTTAGCAGATTCTACCGTGGCGATGTGTCAAGAAACAGAGATAATGGCGGATATGGCCTTGGTCTTTCCATCGCTCGTGAAATTGTCAGTGCGCATAATGGTAAAATTACAATCAGAAGCAAGGAAGGCGTAGGCACAAGCGTTGTTTTATCGTTTGACCTAGCATAGAGGCAAACATAATTCCTTGTAAGGAGGAATTATGATAAATAATTGTTTTGCAAGTGATAACTGTTCAGGGGTTCATTTTAAAATAATGCAAGCATTACATGATGTGAACATAGGACATGAAATATCTTACGGAAATGATCAATACACACAAGAAGCACTAGACCTCTTTAAAGAGTTGTTTGGTGCTTTTTCACGTATATATTTTGTCTATAACGGAACCGGTGCAAACTCATTAGCTCTTGGTAGTGTCTTGCGCCCTTATAGTGCAGTGATTACACCATCAACCGCTCACGTCAACGAAGATGAGACAGGGGCTCCTGAGAGATATTCAGGGTGTAAAGTCATTGCCATTGACACAGACGACGGCAAATTGAGACCTGAGCATATAAAACCCTTCATACATTCACAGGGCGTTATGCATCATAGTCAGATAAAGGTTGCATCCATAACAAATCCTACTGAAGTCGGAACGCTCTATTCTCCGCAGGAAATAAGAGTACTATCAGAATATCTACACGAACATGATATACTCTTACACATGGATGGTGCTCGTCTTGCAAACGCTGCTATAGCACTGGATCTTGGGTTTTGTGAAATTACTAAAGATTGTGGTGTTGATATCTTATCATTTGGTGCAACAAAAAATGGATTGATGTTTGGTGAGGCCGTTGTCTTCTTAAATGAAAATTTGGGCGAAGACTTTATGTATATCAGGAAAAACGGAACACAGCTTCATTCTAAGATGCGATATATTTCCTGTCAATTTGCTACATATTTGAAAGATGATTTGTGGAAGAAGAACGCAACACATGCAAACACAATGGCAAGAAGACTATATGATGGATTTTCTTCATTAGAGGGTATTACGTTGTTACATGAAACGGAATGCAACTCTGTTTTTGCAGTTATTTCAAATAATATTATGGAGCGTATTCAGAAAGAATACTTATTTTATAATATTCATAGAAGTGATGAGCAAATCGTCTCAAGGTTTATGTGCTCTTTTGATACAAAAGAGGAAGAAATTGATCGACTTGTTGAATTAGCAAGGTCATAATGATCTTTTTCGCGTAGTTATACTTTTTACAATCCTTGGTTTTTCACGCAATAAAATTGGAATTAATTTTCCTTCGTATAGCCACGTAACAAGCCAAGCAAATAGAATCGAGATTGTAAAGCTTATTAAAGTGAATAGATATTGCCATTGAACATCACCCGCCATATTTGGGTATTCAAATTGAGAATACGGAAAGTTCCAAGATTTGAGCTTTACTGCTATATATTGATGCCAGATATAGTAATTGAAAGATATTGATGATAAAAATACCATAACCCTATTTGAGTATATCTTCCGATACCATTTCATTGCATATGAGGTACTCAATATGAATAGAAGAAATACAAACGCAATCCATGAACGATTGATTCCTTGCCAGTGCTGCAAATTTACATTTCCCGAAATCCCAGCGAGGTCACGCATTGCAAAGTAGAGGACAATGAGTGATCCAATTGAAAGAATAGTAGAAAGTGGTGACCATATTTGGTACTTGATTTTATTGATTGCAACATATGCATACGCACCAAATATTCCGATGGCTATCACATCAAAAAACGCAGGCAATTGATTGATGAACATTGCAGGTGCATCAGCATTGTTAACAAGAAGCACACGAAATAACGTTCCAATCGCACACATGACAAGGAAAGTTCCGGTCGGGAATTTCTTAAACGCTTTGATAATAATCGGAAATAGAATATAGAACTGAATCAGTATCGCAACCGTCCATAACACAACATTAAGTTTCGTCCCGATATATGTATCAACAAAAAACGTTTGTGTGAAGGTTAAATGCGTCAATAAGTCTTTAAGAATCGCCCCAATACTCGCAAATTCTTGTGAAAAAAGTGCAATGTATAAGCAAATCAAAACACTGAATATATAAGATGGTAAAATTCTTCTTGCTCTTCTTTTGTAAAATTCACTTGTACTAATGGTTTTATCACCAGATATCATTTGTCTCGCGTGGGGAAGAAATAATTGGAATGCAGAAAGTAAGATAAACATATCCACCCATAAATAGCCGGCACGTGCCAAGGGAACAAGTAAATAGCGGGAACTACCAAATGAAATATATGGCATTAACCAAGATTGTTGCCATATATGAAACCAAGAAATGAGTCCAATTGCAAGCACACGAATACCATCAAGCACATCGACACGCTTGTTGGATATAGCATCTTTTTGTAGGTACTGTTTTATTTTATCTATCATTATAATTTGTAATTCCATATTATTTTATTGCTATTATATCAAAAACTATGTAGGAATAACATAGTTTTTTGTTGAATACAACATGCTATAATGATAACATATCAATGATAGAAATGGAGGGAAATATGAAGAAATGTAGTCATTGTGATCGAGAGAACATGAGTGATGCAAAGTTTTGCCAGTACTGCGGTACAGATATTAATACGAAAGTTGTGCAAAGCAGCATAGAAGATACAAAGATTGATCAAGGGTTTCAAGCACCGGCATTACCTGAAAACAATGTTTTTTCGCAAAACTTCAAGAACCCATCTTCGTCACCACCTCCTACGAATAAGGGCTTAGCGTGGCTAATACTTTCTTCAATACTAGCCTTAACTATTATTACAGTTCTGATATTTACATTCTCATATGATTTTGGAAAGCTTGCAGAAACATTCAATGAGTTTTACTGATAAATTAAATAAGAAAATCAAAATTGGCATCGTTATAATCTTTCCATTGGTTGTGGTTCTTCTAATGATTTATGTCAAGTACTTCTATAAAGCGGGATATGGAACAGAGTGTTTTACGTATAGATATTTAGGAATCTATTGTATGGGATGCGGATCTACAAGGCAATTACATTATTTACTCAATGGAGATATTAAAACAGCAATTAATTATAATGTTGGAGCGGTTATTATTTATCCCACATTTATATATCTTTATTATTTGATTGTACGATGGGGAGTACAAGACAAAGAAATTACAACAAAACAAGCATATATACTAGCAATATTGGCTGGTATTTTGTTATTATATATGATACTAAGAAATATACCATTAAGTGTTTTTGAAATATTAAGACCATAAAAATAATAAGAAGATTAGGGAATTTGTGAAGAAGAATATTATAAAAATTTTAATAGTAAGCAGCGTAGCAGCAGTAGCATTGGGAATCATTGGTGCAGTTGTGATTCCTATGTATCCCAAAATACCGAGTGAATTGCAGGATGCAAAGAGCATATCTGCATCCAGTATAATCAACAAACCTTTTTTGCATGAAAGCATTCGTGATCAAAATGTAACAAGCAAAGAAATTCAATTTGACCCAATGAGTTTGATTGATGCAACTTTTGATATTTATACACCAATTGCTAGTGTTGGTGTTACAACAGTGCCCAAAGACTCCTATATCTATAAGGAGATGTCACCCGGTGAAGCTATAATGTACAGACAAAACATGGGAAATGGCTATCATAAAGTACAGGATATTGATGGGAAAGTATATTATATAAATGATGACGATATGAAAAACAATATGAGTTTCATCGAAAGAAAGCCCAGTGCTATTGTTAATATGCAGGAGATACCCGAAGGTAGTGTTGCATATGTTGTTAAGTATGATGGAGATCGTGTACTTCGTTTTACAAAGAAATTGATGTTAGAGGATAATGTTGCAGAAATCATGCCAATTGGAGAAATCGTTTACAAAGTACGGGACTACGAACAAATATTTTTTATTGTAGCAGAAGATGGTAGGTCAGGATATATGAACTCACAATGTCTTGAGATACTAGAGCCTGAGGAGAGTCCATATGATATTGTGACAGCAGATGATAGCACTTATGATTATAACGAAATGCTTGATGATATAGTTCTCTTGACCAAGAGATACACTGATGATTTAAAAG
Source organism: Clostridiales bacterium (assembly GCA_023139005.1). Taxonomy (GTDB): domain Bacteria; phylum Bacillota; class Clostridia; order Christensenellales; family UMGS416; genus JAGLOK01. The sequence continues at coordinate 13,076 of JAGLOK010000028.1, forward strand.
TTGTTGAAGTGGGTTATTCAACACTTGGAAACGCAATACCTGTGTTACTATTGGGGGATGAGAACGCAGAAATCAAGATCTTGTTTCAAGCATCTATTCATGCACGGGAATATGCCTCCACACCAACACTGATGAAGCAATTAGAGGTTATGTTGTATCACTTAGACCAACCCAATTCAAGTGGAACGACATATCGACATGTATTAGATCAAGTAGCGTACTATATTATGCCGATGACCAATCCTGATGGTGTGCTCCTCAGTCAGATAGGAACCATTTCTATAGAAGATGAGGAAACCAGAAGTGATGTTTTGGATATACGAGATAGCATTGTAGAGAATAAAGATTCAACAACATATAAGTATTATTTTGAACAATGGAAGGGGAACATCAACGGGGTGGATTTGAATCGCAACTTTGATGCAAACTGGGATAAGGTACACGATTCTCTGAGTAAACCCTCAAATAATGGGTATAAAGGTCCTAGCATTTTTAGTGAAATAGAAGCACAGTTCATAAAGAAATATGTAGACAAGCAAGATGTCAAGGTAACAGTCAGTTATCATACAGCAGGAAATATGATTTTCTGGTGGTATTTCCAAGATGGTATATTCTATGATATATGTTATGATCTTGCAAAGATAGTAAGGAAAGCATCTCGTTATCAGATTATGAGCAAAGCACAGTCAAGGTACTCCCATGGTGGCGTAAAAGATTATGGTGTAATGATTGGGAAACCTTCGATAACTTATGAAATAGGGAAGTACTCAAGCCCGATACCACCATTTAGTGTGACTCGCGCTGCAAAGCTAACGAAGGTAATTCCTATTATTGGTGAATGGTTGATAGATGAGATTAATGATCAAGCATTATGGCTTGAAGATAATCTATTTGTTAATGTAAAAGAAAGAGACTAGGTGAAACGATGTATGCGATAATTGCAGTAATACCTATATTACTGGCTGTCATATTAATGGCAATATTCAACCAGAGTGCAAAGAAGGCGCTTCCTATTGCGTGGATTTCAGTACTGTTTATCGGTCTGTTTGTTTGGAAAATTTCGCTTTCTGATATTCTTGCATATTCAGTGTTTGGAATGTTCAAAGCTATTGACTTATTGCTCATTATATTTGGTGCAATTCTAATATTAAATACTTTAAAGCAGTCCGGAGCAATGGCCTCTATTAGTCAAGGGTTTTATGGACTGTCGACAGATCGACGTGTGCAAGCGGTAATTATTGGCTGGATGTTTGGTGCATTTATAGAGGGAGCTGCAGGCTTTGGAACTCCTGCTGCACTTGCTGCGCCGTTGCTTGTAGGACTTGGATTTCCCCCACTTGCAGCTGCAATGTCAACATTAGTATTCAACACATCTCCTGTAGCATTTGGAGC
>JAGLOK010000280.1 GCA_023139005.1 Clostridiales bacterium
TATTAATACGTAAAATATTTCAGTACACTTTGATTCAATTGTGTTATGATGACGATAAATTAGTTTGAACATCGAACTAATTTAGAGATAGAGAAACAAATTGAGGAACGTGATTAATATGAAAAATTCAAAAATGAGAACCTTGACTATAGGAAACATCAAAGTACGGCTTCCCATTATTCAAGGTGGCATGGGTGTGGGTATCTCACTATCAGGTCTTGCAGCATCTGTTGCAAACCAAGGGGGAATCGGAGTCATTGCAGCTGCAGGCGTTGGTATGAATGAGCCGGATTACTACAAACACTTCAGAGAATCCAATATCCGTGCACTCAAAGAGCAGATACAAAAGGCAAGAGAACTCACAAACGGTATCATCGGTGTCAACATTATGGTGGCGCTATCGGATTTTTCAGATATGGTAAAGGCTGCAATCGAGGAGAAGATAGACATTATCTTTTCGGGTGCCGGTCTGCCGCTAGATCTTCCAAAGTTTTTAAATGGCTCCAAATCAACCAAACTGGTACCCATTGTCTCATCGGGAAAGGCAGCGAGGATCATTGCATCCAGATGGTTTAAGCGCTATAACTATACACCCGATGCCATCGTGGTAGAAGGCCCCAAGGCCGGCGGACACTTAGGATTTAAGCCTGAGCAACTCGATGACCCGGAGTTTGCACTTGAAAAGCTGGTAAAAGATGTACTAAACGATATCAAGCCCATTGAGGAGTTGGCAGGTAAGAAAATCCCTGTCATCGCAGCAGGCGGTATATACACCGGAAAAGATATTTATGACATTATGAAACTGGGAGTTGCAGGTGTCCAGATGGGAACACGCTTTGTAAATACAGTGGAGTGTGATGCATCCGATGCGTTCAAAAACTGTTATATAGCAGCGCAAAAGGAAGATATTACTGTCATTAATAGCCCTGTTGGTATGCCAGGACGGGCGATAATAAATGACTTTATCAAAAGCACACTCGCAGGCGAGAAGAAGCCATACAAATGCCCATATCATTGCATCGTATCGTGTGACTACCTAGACAGTCCATACTGCATCGCATTGGCACTATCCAATGCAAAAAGAGGGAAGATGAAGAGCGGCTTTGCGTTTGCAGGGGCGAATGCGTACAAAGCAGAATCCATTATATCAGTTGAAAAATTGGTTGAAGACTTGATTGATGAGTACGATAAATCGCTTTAGACAATATATATAATAGTTTTTTTAGCACAAATCCTCTGGGCACTACACCTGGGGATTTTTGTTATAAATAGATTAAATCTTTCTTGAAATCTTGAAATTATTCGCACAAGCGCGTAAGCTAATATTATAGATTTTGTGTAGTTTACAAGGGAAGTGATTTCATGAAAAAAATTCTAATTTGCATTTTAGCATTGCTATTGATATTTGCTTTGTTGGGATGCGAAAAAAGCACAGTCTTAAAAGCGGACAATTGGGATATAACGATAGTTGATGCAGTGGGAAATGTGGGCGAATACAGCTCCATTGCAGTCGATAGTAATAATAAAGCGCATATTGCATATTTTGAAAACCTCGGAAATGAAGCAATTGGAGAAGAATCGCTACCATATGGAAACCTAAAGTATGCGACCAATGTAGGTGGTGATTGGGAAACTACTATCCTTGATACGTACTCTGGGATGACACCACGAATTACAGTGGACAAAGATAACTACATACATATCGTTAGCTCCAAGCTAGGAGCTTCAAACCCTGAGAATCTAACAGATCTTCGATATACAACCAATAACTCGGGTGAATGGGTAACAGAATCCATAAAAGCACAAGTAGTCAAAGGTTCTGATGCATCCATTGTGGTTGACTCTAAATTGAATGTCCACATCTGCGCATACAATAATGAGGGCGCAGGCACAACGACTGAGGGTGCATTAGGCGGACTTCGATACATAACAAACACAATGGGAGAGTGGACATGGGTGGATGTGGATACATCACCTTCTGCGGGAAATGATGGGGATATTGCGATAGACAGAAGCGATTTTGTGCATATCAGCTATCTGGATAAGAACAAAGGGCTCAAATACGCAACCAACGTAAACGGTACTTGGGAACTGAAAGTAATAGATAGCACATCACACGTCGGATGGAACACTTCAATCGCAATAGATAGCAATAATGATGTACACATAAGCTACTCAGACCCTGCAAACTATCTTGATCCACCGGGCAATGGATACCTAAAGTATGCAACAAACATATCAGGTGCATGGAGAGCTGAAATGGTGGACAAAAATGGTGTCGGATTTTTCACAGGACTTGATGTTGATAGTAACGACAAAGTTCATATCGCATACTACGCCTACAAAGAAGGGGAGTTTACTGGAAGGCTAATGTATGCAACTGGGAGCTTTGGCAATTGGGATATAGAAACAGTGGATGACAAAGAGTTTGTAGGGATATTCTGCGCTATTGATATCGATAACAAAAACAATCCACATATATCGCATTATGATTATATCGAGCAGGGGTTACGGGTTGCGAAACTAGGTGATTTAGATTAGTTAGCAAAGTGTTTTCTCTCTATATCTGGTACTTGTAATACATATACATTTTGTAGGAGATACTACTTCCGATATTTCTTCTTCAGTTTCTTCAAATTCTTGCCGACAATCCATTCTTCAGAGTACCCACAATCACTGCATACATACCTTGTTACAGCAACGCCCTCAGATGAGGATATACTAATCAAATTCAATGTAGTTTGTGTTTGCCCGATAAGTCCATTGATTTGCATAATATCTACTGATTCACACTTGGGACATTGAGTAGAGTTTTTCATAGAACCCTCCATAATAATCGTATAATAATTAGGTTTAGTGTATCATTTTTCATTATTCCAATCAAGAACATACAAGTAAAAAGATGGGAAGAAAACGATTTACATGACTTTTCATTTCAATTTCACTATATTTGAATTGAATCTTTTAAAAAAGCCCTGCATATCACATACACAAGGCTATCACATTCATACTAACATATACTCATCAGCCTATTCTACAACCGTCTCTGCGACGACATCCTGTGGCGCACTTGCTACTTTATCTTTTCCCAAGTACCCGGGTAATTCCATACCTGCCATGTCAAATAACTCATTCATTGGTGGGATGGATTTCATGAGACCGGAGAGAAAGTTTGCAGTGGAAGTCTTACCGTCTGCGCCCCCATTTCCTGAATCCCATACAGTGACCTTGTCGATCTTGAGGTTCTTGATGGCTTCTACCTGTACTTTGATAATATCTTCCATCTTATCGGCAATCATCATGCGAATAGCAGCATCAGTGTCACCGTCTGCTGATTTGATGATTTCCTTAAATCCTTCTGCTTGCTTGACAAGGATTTCGTTTAGACCTTTTGCCTGTGCTTGCATCTTTTCAAATATCGCGTCCGCTTCACCTTTTGCGATACGGCGCAAACGCTCCGCCTGTGCTTCTGCGTCGATTTCCATTTTACGCTGTGCAATCTCTGCACTGACGATGATGTCGGCCTCCCGTGATGCTTTTTCGCGGCTGGCTCTTTGAAGTTCTGCAGATTCTTCTGCGGCGTAGGATTCCTCTAACGCTTTGGCTGCTTGTACTTTTTCTGCGGCGGTTGCAATCTTGAGTGCAGTTGCCTGCTTTTCACGTCGTAGCGCATCAGAGTTTGCAACGGTGATCTTTGCAGTGTTCTCACCTTCGATAGCTTGAGAGTTGGACTCTGCAACGCTGATTCTTTCATCTTTTTGTGCAAGTGCTTCGCCGATGGATCCGTCACGTTTTTTCTCAGCAACGCTTTTTCTTGCATCATTGATGGCTTTTGCGGCCGCTTCCTTACCCAAGGCTTCGATGTAGCCGGATTCATCATTGATATCGGTGACGTTCACGTTGATGAGGCGCAGACCAATCTTCTTAAGCTCGGTCTCTACATTGCTGGATACTTCAGATAAGAATAAGTCACGGTCGGTATTAATCTCCTCGATGTCCATGGTGGCAACAACCAGACGCAATTGACCAAAGATGATGTCTTTTGCAAGCTCTTCAATCTCTGTAAGCTTCAGTCCCAACAAACGTTCTGCAGCGTTTTGCATGATGCCGGCCGCAGTAGAAATACCGACTGTAAACCTAGAAGGCACATCAATGCGGATGTTCTGCTTTGAGAGTGCGTTTGTCAAATCCACCGTGATGGACATGGGTGTTAGGCTCATGAATTCATAGTGCTGGAATACAGGTCAGATAAATGCTGCACCACCGTGGATGCATTTTGCGCTTAGACTCTCACCACCTGAGTTTCTGCCTACCTTACCATAGACTACAAGGATGCGATCGGACGGACACTTTTTGTACCGTGTCAGTATCGCGATGAATGTAATAAACAGTAGGATTATGATGACGACTACGAGGGTAAATAGTTCCATGTTATTCTCCTTTTCTTTTTACGATTAATATATTTCCGGCATTCCCGACGATGATGGTGGTTGTGCCGGTTTTGATCTTCTCATTTTCATCAGTCATTGCATCAAATTCTGTAAGCCTTTGCTGTACATTGACCATGACCTTACCTTTTCCTGTGCGCGATGGGGGAATGGGGATGTATGTTTCAGCAGGCAAGCCAATTGCGTTACTCGACTTGATGTTACCACTTGATTGCAAGCGTTTCACGCCATAAAACATCAACCCGATGACAAACATCGCAACAAATCCTGCAACAAGTGAGATAAGGATAATAAGTACTGTAGAGAGTGACGTTTCATAAAGTGTCAGTCCGGTCCATCCGAAAATACTAAAAAATGCGACGATACCGCGTACAGTGAAGAATCGAAAGCTGGCTGCTTGCATTTGTACTGCATTGACCGCAGGGTCAGTGTCTGCATCGATATCAAATTCATCCACATCGATTGCACCATCAAAGTCTGTATCTACATCACTATCAAAATCGCTGTCAGTATCGATATCTGCATCTGAATCTGCATCATTGCCACCGAGTCCTATGATTGATAACACTGCCTGGATTAGTAGTATGAAGGTAAAAGGAACTGCGATGTAGTAGAAAACTTGTTGAAGAGTCGATAGTGCTGCCCACCACTCATTCATAATGCCCTCCTAAAAAATCTTATTAGAATATAATAATATCATATTTACGAGTTAATTAATATATTATATGAGAATAAATGACATGACAATAGTAATTATTCAAACACTACAAATAGGACATTGATTAATACACTCTGTGTTTTAATCATACATCGATTGTTCGATGATATGCAATATTATGTAGTTGATAAGGAGGCTGCTATGGTTTTTTTGCGATGATAGTAAAGTCACCAGGAATGTTATTGTGGGAGTCAAAACCCGGTTCTTCAATAAGTTGTTCGATGATAAATCCTGCCTCTGCAACAGCAGTGATGATTTCTCCCATTGTCCAATACCGAAGTACACATTTTGGAAAGGCATCATGTAGTTCTGCAGGGTAGAACTTCTGATGTGGATGACTGTTTTTGTGGAGATCGCTTTCAAAATAATCTCCTACCGCATTAA
>JAGLOK010000281.1 GCA_023139005.1 Clostridiales bacterium
CTGTAAAATGATTATCAACTTCAACATCATCAAATGCAGACATCTCAAGGGGTAATATCTCCAGTACTCTGGTTTGTTGAATCATTGCTGAAACAAAATGTGTATAAATAATTTTTACTTTGTCTATATGTTTTTGTTTATAAAGATCAATTATCACATCTGCAATTTGCCTTGCATTTTCTAATTGCGGATTTTGCGCAGTATGTAGAAACTCAACATCGACCATATGGTTCTTGCGGTTAAAAAAGCTTGTTGCCATATGACCAACTGTGAAAATGTACTTTTCATCGATACCTTCCATCTCTTTTAGTGCTTTTTTTAATACGTTATGGTTATAAGGACCTGCAAGTCCTTTATCTCCAGCGATAACAATGAATGCAGTTCTGCTTCCGGGTTTATCATTGATAAACGGATGTTCAATTTCGCCACTATGGATAAGTATATCCTTTAAGATGCTACGAATTCTATCAATATAAGCTTTATTCATTGATTGTTTTTCAAGAGCTTTTCTTAATTTAACTGATGAAATCAAGTGCATTGCACTGGTTATCTTCCGAGTTTGACCAATAGCTCCTATGCGATTTTTGATTTCACTCATATTAATCATTTTTCTAAACCTTCTAAATAATCATCAATGAATTTCTGTGCTGCTTTTCTTATAGTTTCTTGCATATCATCATCAAATAAACCTTTGCTTTCAATCTTCATTAAAACATCAGGACACACATAACCAATATGTTCAACAAACTTCACTTTAAAATCGTCAATATTTTCAAGTGGTATATCTAATAGCATTTTATCTTGAATTACTGCAAGCAATACAACCTGTTCGTTTTCCGGAGCAGGTGAAAATTGTTTTTGCTTGAGTATCTGTGTTAATCTCTCTCCTTGTGCTAACAATCTCTGTGTTTGCTTGTCAAGTTCTGATGAAAACTGTGCAAATACTGCCATTTCTCTATATTGTGCAAGGTCCAATCTTAGTTGACCTGATACTTTCTTCATTGCTTTAGTTTGTGCTGCTCCACCAACACGTGAAACTGAAAGTCCTACGTTTACAGCAGGTCTTATGCCTGAATTAAACAATTCGGTTTCAAGAAATATTTGACCATCTGTAATCGAAATAAGGTTTGTGGGAATGTATGCCGCGATATCTCCTGACATCGTTTCAGCGATTGGAAGTGCAGTAATTGAGCCACCACCGTTTGCTGTTGACATATGCGCTGCACGCTCTAATAGCCTTGAATGCAAATAGAATACATCACCAGGGTATGCTTCTCTACCAGGAGGTCTTTTTAGCAACAATGACATCGTACGATATGCTACTGCATGTTTGGAAAGATCGTCATATATAATTAGAACATCTTGCCCGTTATGCATGAAGTCTTCTGCCATTGCACATCCTGCGTAGGGCGCAATGTATTGCATGGGTGCAAGATCGCTTGCCGGTGATGCAACAACAATGGAATAATCCATTGCATCATTTTTTTCAAGTGTATCAATAATTTGAGCGATTGTTGATGCCTTTTGTCCAATTGCAACATATACACAAACTACGTTTTGATTTTTTTGATTGATAATTGTATCTATTGCAATCGCTGTTTTACCTGTTTGGCGATCGCCAATAATGAGCTCTCTTTGACCTCTTCCAATGGGAATCATTGAATCTATAGCAAGTAAACCTGTCTTCAATGGTGTGTCTACTTTTTGTCGATCCATTATCCTTGGCGCTTCACACTCTATTGCTCTTTTTTGCTTTGCATGAATCCTGCCTTTTCCATCCAATGGTTCTCCTAATGGGTTGACAACACGTCCTAATAGATGCTTGCCAACCGGTACTTCTACTACCCTTTCAGAGCCAAGAACTTGCATACCCTCATAGACATCTTCCTGTCCTGATAGTAATACTGCACCGACGCTATCTTCTTCCATATTAAAAGCGATGCCGTATATACCATCGCTAAACTCTAGAAGCTCCCCATATCTACATTCTGTGAGACCTGTGATATGTACTATTCCATCTCCGCAGTAGGTGACGACACCTTCTCGCCTCATACCCACCTGCTTCATGCTATAGGTGTCTACTTGTTTTTTTAAGTCACTTATTGACTTTATATACATGTCCATATTTTTACCTATCTAATCAGACAGAAGATACTTGTTCATATCTTCAAGTCTACGTTTTATTGAATAATCGTACATATGATTACGAATATGTACTATAAACCCACCTAGCAATGCTCTATCGACTTCTTGCTTTAGCTTCACTTCTGCATTAATATGCTTTGAAAACTTTTTTTCGATTTTATCTACTGCATCATCGTCAAGTTTAAATGCTGTTATTATTAATCCCTCCATGAGTTAACCTATCCTCTCACGTTTAAAAAAGCTTTCAATAATATGATCGTTATCCTCTTTTGTTACTTCACGCTCTAAGACTCTTGTAGCGATACCAACTGCAATATCTGCTACTTCTTCCCTCATCCTTGCTTGCGCTGCATCTCTTTCTTCTGCAATTTCATCTCTGGTATGCGAAATGAGATCTTTTGCAGATTGCTTCGCTTCATCTATAATAGTTTCAGCTCTTTTTTTCGCATTCTCACGAGATTGCTGGATAACTTTATTTGCTTCTTTTTGCGAATCAGCTATAAAATCGTCATATTTCTTTTTTTGCTGTGCGATATCCGTTTCTTGCTTTGCAAGATTTTCTACACGTTCGTCAAAAGCTGCACTTCTTGCATCGATGAACTTCTTAACGGGTTTGTATAAAAGCCATCTTAAAAAGAAAAATAATACGACTACATTTAGAATATATGCGATAATACTTACATAATCTAGTTTCATTTTAATATCCTATTCTTGTACTTTATGTTGCAAATAAAATTAATATTGCAATTACGAATCCGTAAATTGCTGTGGCTTCAGCCATAGCAGCACCGATTAAGAAAATTGAATTTATTTTATTTGCAGCTTCTGGTTGCCTTGATATTGCTTCTGTTGCCTTACCCGTTGCAAGTGCGATGCCTACTCCGGCACCTAATCCTGACAAAACAGCAATTGCTGCTGCTAATGCTACATTTTCCATAATTCCTCCTAAAACTTTCTACTCCATGGCCTCGTTCATAAAAGCCAATGAAAGTGTAATAAATATAAACGCTTGTATAAGCGTATGAAACAATGTGAAATATATCGATAGAAAAGCTGGGATAATCCATTTAGTGTAAATCAATGAATATATAAGTTCCATTACAATCATTCCACCTAGAATATTTCCAAATAATCTTAATGATAGTGAAACAGGTACAGCTAAGTCTGTAATAACCTTAATCGGTGCAATATAATATGGTTTATAATGTCGTATTCTACCCATTAACCCTTTTTTCTTGAGTGAATATACTTGAATAAGTATAAAAGATATCAACGCTAGAGCTATTGTAGAGTTAAGGTCAGTCATAGTAGGACGCAATCCAAAAAGCTCTAATACTCCATTCAATATAAGAAATGATGCTATTGTAAAAATATATGGTGCAATACTTTTAGCAGCCCCTTTTCCTATTATTCCATCTGTAAAGACTTGAATACCATTTACCGACATCTCTAATATGGTCTGTAGTTTTCCAGCTTTTTCTTTAAATCGAGGTATAAAATAAATTCTTACAATGAGTGCAAAAATTATCAGTATCGCTGATGCTATGAAGGCTGTAAGTAATGTGTCTGTTAATTTGAGTATTCCAAATAACTCAATTCCCAATTCTTTAGGCTCAATATGTATATTTTCCATATCTACTTCTTTCGCTATGTACCCGACCCCAGGTACAATCAATTTATATTTTCTTAATATAGTATACAAATATACTCTCATTTAAAGGAAAAATCAATATTCTGCTATTTTTAAAATAAATTATTTTGACACTTTAGGTATAATGTACAAACTGACGCTTTAAAGCTTATATATAATGAATACTTTCTTTAGCAGATTTCCTTTATCCATGGTATTTTTTCATCAAACAACTGATTATATATTTGCAATGCATCGCCTGATAATCCCTGCTTATATCCAACCGCTATTTTAGATAATGCTTTTATATCAATTGAGTACTCCGGTTTCTTCTCTGTCATGCATATCTCCAGCCTTCCTGAAGTGCCATCAAATAAGTATGTCTTGTTATTTTCTGAAATAATATTATCAATCACACGGACGATCATATAATTTTTCTTTGAAGCAACTCCTTGAAACACTTCCACAACATTTATGATTCTCCCCATGCAATGTGGTTTTGTTGTACTATTCAAGCTAACATCAGGAATCGGACTTTCATATTCAATTGATTTTTGAAATTGATATGAGATGGCTTTTGCTGCTTCATGTGGCCTTAAAGATATCAACTCTTCTGCTTCTACTTTTCTTGAGTTGATTTTGAGCAGACAATATCCTATCACTTTATCTTGATCAAGCATGATATATGCCTTATTATCATCTGCATAGTGTTCTTCTAGTTTTATTTTCATGTATTCTGTATTTCTTTCAATATATCCGTTTAGATCTTTACAAAACTTATCATATACAGCTACTGCTTCAGAGATATTATTAAGAGGCTCTAGTGTGTAAGATGTCTTATCATTAGAATTGCAAATATATGTACTTGTGCTATAGCAAATATCATATCCAAATTTTTTGTAAAAATCATAGTTAAATGGATAAAGAAAAGAAAATGCAATACCTTTCTTGTGTATTTGCTTTAGTCCTTCTTGAATCAAAAGTCCTGCATATCCTTTTTTTCTTTGATTCTCGTATGTTGCTACGCCGGAAAGTGCTGCACTTTGTATTGATTTGTTGTTTAAGTTCATTGTATAAGGATTGATATGAATCATAGAAGCAATTGTGTTATTTGGCTTCAATAATAATGTGTTGTTTGGCTTAAAGATGTATTTGAAATACCAATCTCTCCACTGTATTGAATCCTCTTGAAAGCATGCATCCCAAAGATGGCGGATTGCTTTTGCATCTTCTTTTTTTGCAATTGTTATTTTACTTTTCATAAATATCAAACTTCTTGACCATCTTATAGGGATGATAACTTCTTTTTGCACGTCTAATTCCTTCAACTCCCATGTCCTCTTCACGATTAATATAGGTGTATTTGGGAACAAGTTCTCTTTTCGCAAACTGTTGATTGATAATCGAATATACTTCACGGTATTCTGGAACTGCTTTTTCTATATGCACCAAAGCTGTATCGTCCAAAAATCCTTCAGCTATTGTGAATGCTACTGGAGTATCATTGATATAGA
>JAGLOK010000282.1 GCA_023139005.1 Clostridiales bacterium
GGTACAAAGAATACTTCAAAATCATCAAGTGCTACTTTATCGTCTGCGGTTGCGTGACAAACATGAATATAAATATCACCATCAATTGGGAATATCGTTTCGTTGGCATGATTATGATATTCTGATACTTCAATCTCTTTGGCTCGAGGCTCTACCCTACATATTGAAAATGATGCTGTGACTTGGTTGTCATCTTGTATCATATCTCGGAAAAATTCTACAGGCCTTTCACCCAAGAATATGGTATCAGGGTTAATCATATTTGCATATGTACCATACTTTTTAAAGCTCTCCAATGTCAGTTGCTTTGCTGTTTTTGTCATTATCATAGTCTCCTGTCTTGTTATTGTGCACTTTGCTTGAATTCATTATATAATCCACTCATATTGAAGTCAAACTTGTAAGCAGATTGCTAACACATAATGACTTATATAAAAAAGCACAATATTTCTATATATCATGCGAAAATATCAATATACTTGAAGCACTATAGATGTTAAAATGAACAAAACGTATTAAACTATTTCGGAGGAATGAATATGAACAATATACCCAAAGTGAAACTGGGAATCATCGCAGTAAGCCGTGACTGCTTCCCCATCACATTATCAGAAAAAAGAAGAAGTGAATTGGTTAAAGTATATGAGGCAGCAGGCGGAGAAGTTCTTGAAATCAAGAAAACCGTTGAAAGCGAAACAGATGCCATACAAGCGCTTGCAGAAGCAAGTAAAGTAGGCATTAATGCATTGATTATATATCTGGGTAACTTTGGCCCTGAAGGCCCCGAAACAATGCTTGCACAAAAGTTTGATGGTCCCTGTATGTACCTTGCAGCAGCAGAAGAAGCTTCTGATACTTTAATGGTTTCAGGACGTGGTGATGCTTACTGCGGCATGCTTAATGCTAGCTATAATATTGGCATTCGTAACCTCAAAAATGTCTATATACCCGAATACCCTGTGGGCGATTTTAGTGAATTGGCTTCAAAAATGGCAGAATTTGTTCCGGTAACCCGTGTAATTATTGGTCTATCCAAGCTCAAAGTCATCTCATTTGGACCACGTCCTGCAGACTTCGTTGCATGCAATGCGCCTATTAAGCCCTTGTATGACTTGGGAGTAGAACTTCAAGAAAACTCTGAACTCGACTTATTTACAAGCTTTAAAGAACATGATAACGATCCGCGGATCAAGGGTGTTGTTGCAGATATGGAAAAAGAATTAGGTAGTGGCAACAACCACCCCACCGTTCTTCCTAAACTTGCACAATATGAATTGACACTATTGGATTGGGTAAAAGACAACAAAGGTGCCAGTGAGTTTGTCACATTGACTGCAAAGTGCTGGCCTGCATTTGAAACCAATTTTGGATTTGTACCATGCTATGTCAACTCACGACTTGCAAGTCAAGGAATTCCTGTTGCATGTGAAACAGACATTTATGGCTCGTTGAGCGAATATATCATCACCTGTGCAACAGAAATCCCAGCGACACTCTTAGACATCAACAACACCGTACCGTACGATATGTATGATAGTGAAATCAAAGGTAAGTTTGACTACAAATGCCATGATGTATTCATGGGCTTCCACTGTGGTAATACTCCCAGCTGTCATTTGATTAATCCACAGCTCAAGTATCAACTCATCATGAACCGCTTGATGGAAGATGGCAATGAACCCGACATTACTCGTGGTACCATGGAAGGTGACATCAAGCCCGGACATATTACATTCTTTAGATTGCAATCCACAGCAGATGCAACGCTTACCAGTTACGTTGCACAAGGCGAAGTGCTTCCTGTAGCAACAAAATCATTTGGAAGTATTGGTATCTTTGCAATCAAAGAAATGGCACGCTTTTATCGCCATGTGCTCATTGCAAAACGGTATCCACATCATGGTGGTGTTGCATTTGCACACGTTGGCAAAGTACTCTTTGCAGCAATGAAAATGCTGGAAATTGATGATGTTGCGTTCAATCAACCAGAAAATATGATGTATAAGGATGAGAATCCGTACTCATAAACATAGTGACGTTTAACTGATACCTAATCCCCTATAGTTTCTATAGGGGATTAGTAAATGCGAAAAAATACACCATTGAATGTATATATATGATAAAATACTGAGTTATATGAGTAAACAAACGAAAAAATACACTACAAAAACCGTCGCACCTGGGTTGGCGGGCATCAACCAAGCCGCTGAACTGATTAAACAAGGTGAAGTAATCGCTTTTCCAACAGAGACCGTTTATGGCTTGGGTGCTGATTGTTTCAATGTAACAGCCCTCAAGAAAATCTATAGAGCTAAAGGTCGTCCATCTGATAATCCTGTAATCGTGCATGTAGCATCCACTGAACAAGTACATGATGTCGCAAATAATGTCTCAGAAACAGCAAAAAAACTTATGGATCACTTCTGGCCCGGACCTTTAACACTAGTTTTTGAAAAAAAGAAAGATGTCCCTGATATCGTCACTGGAGGCTTGAAAACAGTCGCAGTAAGAATACCGCAGCATCATGTTGCGCAAGCCATTATAGAGCAAGCAGGGGTTCCTATTGCAGCCCCTAGTGCCAACCTGTCTGGAAAACCCAGTCCAACGACAGCACAAGCTGTACTATCTGATATGGATGGCAAAATTTCTTTGATAATAGATAGTGGACCTTGTGAAGTAGGCATCGAGTCAACAGTGTTAGACGTTACAGGAAAAATCCCTATCATATTAAGACCTGGTATGGTCACCTACGAAATGCTCTCTGAAGTCATCGGACAAGTGGATCGCAAGGCATCTGATGATGAAAAAGCAAAATCTCCTGGAACCAAATATTCACACTATTCACCTAATGCAAACCTGACCATAATCCATGGACCACAGGCTGCAATATCGAGGCATATACTAATCAAGATTAGTGCAGATGCTGCTGCAGGCAATAAAAGCGGCGTGATGTGCTATGATCAAACTAAGAGAAACTACAGTGGAAGTGTCATATCCTTAGGTAGTCAATATAATTTGAAAGAAGTTGCAAAAAATCTTTACGAAGCATTCAGAAAGGCTGATGAGATGGCACTTACCAATGTCTATGTTGAAGCACTGGATGATAAGAATGAAGGAAGTGCAATCATGAATCGTTTGATGCATGCTGCAAATAATCAAGTGGAGGAGATATAGGTGAACATATTATTTGTATGTACTGCAAATACATGTAGAAGTCCTATGGCACAAGGGATATTTGAGAAGATGATTGCACATAAACATCTTTCACATCAAGTAAACTCTGCAGGAATTTATGCACATCCCAATCAAGAGATCACAGAAATGGCACTTAAGCAATTAGAAAAACGTGGAATTGACTATAGTGGAAGAACGTCTGTTCAAGTCACAAAAGAACTTATTGGGCAATATGATTTTGTTTTTTCCATGACGGATAACCAACGACGTATACTGGTGCAAAATTACCCGGAAGCTGCGGAGAAAATTCATTTACTTGGAGACTACACTAACCGTGGAGATGATGTAATGGATCCTTATGGACAAAATAATCATGTGTACAATAGATGTGCAAATACCATTGAATGTATGCTCAACATTTTAATACAAATGATCGCTTGATGTAATTTAATTGATTGTTGATATTCTTCTGTTTACTTTTTAGACCTGCTTTATTATAATAACCTTACATGAAAAACACGATGAAAAATCTCCGAATTCGAATACTCGGTACTATAAAACGCATATCAAGACTTGTAAAAGTCTTTTTTAAGGTACATAAAAGCTTCTTGAAATATAGTAGCATCGTAGTAATTTCATTAGCAATCATTGTTGCATCTATATTTATATTTTCTGATGTAAAGATTGACTTAAGCTTTTTAAAAGCACCGACACCTACTGCCACTGTTGCAGTTACCGCTACACCGACAGCAGTCGCAACTTCTACACCACTTGCGCATATCTATGGAAACTCGCAGCTTATAATTTTAGATTGTTCTACATTTAATGATGATGGATATATTGAACAAACTGCTAGTGAGTTTAGTATCGCCAATGATATGCAAGGCAGCTATACAAAGGTGGATGAGAGTGTGTTCATCAAGACCTATTATGAAATGGTAGAAGCGGGCAACCCGCCCAATGTCGTAATCGCTCCCAATCATCTCATTATACAGCTGGGTGCATTTGAAGACATTACTGATATTAATAAAGAAGTGCTCTTTAATTCTGCTGCGCAAGGTGCAGTGAAAGAGGATAAGATTCCCTTAGCATTATCAATGTACGGGTATTTTTTCCGTGTTGATTTACTGTATGTCTTGTCTCTTGATGTACCACGTCTGCCACAAAACATA
>JAGLOK010000283.1 GCA_023139005.1 Clostridiales bacterium
TTAACTATAAACGATAAAGATGTCGTAGCAACTTTATTGTATTCACTTTTGAAAATAATACTTGCGTTGATTGTGCCTGTTGCGGTTGTTAGCATTCCATTTGCATACTTTGGATAAATATCAAATCCCATTTCGGTATCATTTATAATGATTTCGAATACAATTTCACTGGAACAAATAACTTGAAGCTGTCCTAATTGAAGATCCTTCAATTGGCCTCGTTCACCATTGAACGACGGTACGAACAAGAATGGATCTGTTTCTTCTAATTTATCCAATGGAATATTTTGAGCAAATGGAGGCATTAATACTAGCTTCACTTCAGGTGGCCAAGGACCTTGCGTGTCGTCGTAGACACCGGGAGTGCTTGTAATCCCTGGAGTTGGAGAAGGTGTCGATTCAATAGGATGTGCAACATCAAAATCGACTCGATCTCTCAATGTGAAGTAACCGGGCATTGTTATTTGAGATGCAATTGAAGTATTCCCACTTGTGATTATGATATCCTTAAGTATGAAATCATCTGCAGACTTCACGAGTTCACCATCTGAAGATAATTGAATGTTACAAGTTACAGGAACAGGGAGTGCGTTTTTATCCAAAGGGGTTCCATCTTTTGCATTCACCAGTAACACTTCAACGCTTATGATATCTCCTTTTTTAAGAACATCAACTACAGTTGTTCCCTTTTTATACACAAGAGTAATATCAATAGCAGGTTCGTACATGACACGAACGTTTTCTATATTGATTTCATTTTCAAATTCCAATATATATTTGCCACTGGATAAAATCATTTCATCCTTATCCGGCTTGATACTGGTAATCATACCATTTGCGTTTTCGTCGGTAATGATTGTATATTCGTCACTAATCTCAAATACTTCCGGTGCTTTTATACTGTAGGAATTTAATAGTTCCATCGAATCAGAGGTCTCATTGGATATACTGTTTAGGGTATTTTCTTCTTGTTGATAAAGTATAGTTAATGAACGCACAGGAAGGTACATGTCCACTTCAAGCGTATTATCTGAAATCAGCTTCATATTACTATCGGATACTGCATGTCTTCCGGAAATGTTATCTGCAACTTGAGACATTGTAGAAATGATACCATTGCTGCTTGTAGAGTAAACAAAGAGCCCCTTGGTCTCATCTGCAATAGGTGGCTTTGTATCATTACCAATTGCGAAGAAAACAACCTTTAGCGTTTTGCTTGCTAACGCCATCTGATCAATATATTCGTTGAGAACTTCGGTAGTATCTTTTTTGAAACCAGTGAATGCACCATCGGTTAGGATTACCAGCCAATATTCATCAGTTAAATCCTCTTCTAAATCATAAAGAAGGTTATATGCAGTTTCTACTGCTTCAAAAGGAGTTTTGTTGATATAGTCATTTTTATTTCTTATTGAGTCAAGAGCACTAGCTCTATCCATCAACATTAGGTTTGTGGGAGATGTTTCTTTCTCGACATCACTCATATATGTTATATATAGCGAATCTATAGGATTTAGCAACCCATAAAAAGCCTGTGTCATATAATTGGCGTAAGCCCAATTCAGAACAGGTTTATTAGTAGTATCACTAATATACATACTCGTAGAGTCATCATAAACCATCGCTACATGCCTTTTTGTTTGTGAAACATCACTTGCACTTGCAATTGGTAATAATGAGAATAAAATGATGAACACGAGTATGATAATTGTTGCTCTTTTTTTCATATAATAATTATATCATAACTTTGTAATACATGAATTGCAAAATTATTTACACGTTTGTTTTTGAAAAAGCACATATTCATTAACCTCTAATTATTGTTTATCTGCTATATTCTGTTGAATCATATCTATCATTTCTTGTGGATGCATGCTCACACTTTCTTTTTGATTGCGCATTTTGACAGAAAGTGTATTGTTTTCTACTTCCATGTCACCGATTACCGCGATGTAGGGTACGCGTTCGTTGCGTGCTTCGCGAATCTTGAATCCGATTTTCTCATTGCGTGTGTCGATCTCTGTGCGAATTCCATTTTCCTTTAAAAGTGATACAACTTTTTCTGCGCAATCATTGTTGCGGTCAGTAATGGTAAGCACTTTTGCCTGAATAGGCGATAGCCAAACAGGGAAAGCACCTGCATAATGCTCAATAAGAATCCCTAAGAATCTTTCAATGCTGCCATATACAACACGATGTATCATTACAGGTCTGTGCTTATGTCCATCTGCCCCGATATATTCTAATTCAAACCTCTCAGGTAATTGAAAATCCAATTGTATTGTTCCGCACTGCCATGTTCTACCTATGCAGTCTTCAAGGTGGAAATCGATCTTTGGTCCGTAAAAAGCACCGTCGCCTTCGTTTAGAATATATTCAAGTTTTTCCTCTTCTAGCGCATCTCTTAATGCTTGAGTTGAAACTTCCCAGTCTTCGTCTCTACCAATGCTTTTTTCAGGGCGAGTGGATAACTCCATATGATATTTGAATCCAAATACTTTGTAGACTTCATCAATCAGTTTAATAACATTCTTTATCTCATCTTTAATCTGCCCAGGTAGCATAAAGATGTGTGCATCATCTTGTGTGAACTGTCGAACGCGCATAAGTCCATGTAATACGCCTGACATTTCATGTCTGTGGACAAGACCAAGCTCTCCAGCTCTTATCGGAAATTCTTTATATGAATGGGGTTTCTGTTTGTACACCAACATACCCCCGGGGCAGTTCATGGGCTTGATAGCAAAATCTCTTTCATCTATTTGAGTAGTATACATGTTTTCCATGTAATGCTCCCAGTGTCCGGATGTCTCCCAAAGCTCTCGACTCAAAATTATAGGAGTAGATATCTCTACATAGCCCGCTTTATTGTGAACATCGCGCCAATAATCAATCAACAGGTTTTTTATAACCATACCTTTGGGCAGAAAGAAAGGAAAACCAGGACCTTCTTCCAATAGAGCAAACAACTCAAGTTCTTTGCCAAGTTTTCTGTGGTCGCGCTTCTTTGCCTCCTCTAGCATATTGAGATATTTCTTTAAGTCCTTTTTATTGTCAAATGCTGTACCGTATATTCGTTGTAGCATCTTATTCTTTTCGCTACCACGCCAATATGCACCGGCGACAGAAAGCAGCTTAAAGGAGCGCACTCTGCCTGTGTCTGGTAGGTGAGGACCTGCACACAGGTCAACAAAGTCACCTTGTTCATAAAATGATATGACAGCATCTTCGGGTAAGTCTTCAATTAATTCAACTTTATAGGGTTCATTTTTATTTTTCATAAATTGAATTGCTTCAAATCGAGATAATTCGAACCGCTTTAATTCTTTCTTTTCTGCGATGATTTTTTCCATTTCATTTTCAATCTTGACTAAATCATCTGGAGTAAATGGTGT
The DNA here is from genome assembly GCA_023139005.1 of Clostridiales bacterium. GTDB lineage: Bacteria > Bacillota > Clostridia > Christensenellales > UMGS416 > JAGLOK01. The sequence goes on from JAGLOK010000283.1 coordinate 3,396, forward strand.
ATCAACATCAAAATCATAGTAAAAACCATTTTCGATCGCGGGACCGATTGCAATCTTCGCATCTGGAAATAAGCGCTTCACTGCGTTTGCCATGATATGCGATGCAGTATGTCTGTAGGTATCTGCACCACCATCGTCTTCAAACTTTAATACGATGAAATCTTTTATATCTTGATCTATAGGGGTAGAAAGCCCCATCACAGTGCCATCAATCTTCACAGCACAAGCAACACGTGCAAGTCCTTCGCTGATGTCACGAACGACATCCAATGCTGTAATATTCGGTTCGAATTCTCGAATAGATCCGTCTTTTAATGTAATTTTCATTTTAATCCTCCAATGTTCTTTGTAATAAAATACACAAAAACCGCCCCTATAAGGGACGGATTATCTCAATCCGCGGTTCCACCCTAATTGTAAAAACCACTCAAAAAGCTATACGGCACAACCCGAATCAATCCAGAGGTGGTATTCATCAATAATATAGGTCGGTACACTTTCAACCAAGGAGTACCTCTCTTTGGACCTAAGATAGCATTGACTACTGAATCTCTATCATTTTGATTATCTAAATAATAAAGAATTTTCTCATATAAGTCAAGTAATAGCCACTATATTTATACAAAGATATGAGGATTTAGGCGTATTGCATTTGATATCATGATATGATTTAATTAGCGTATATTTAACAACCTGAAAACTGGAAGGATTGAACATGAATAAAGTAGATATACTAGACAGATGGACAAAGGAAAAATCAGAAGAACTGTATGGCATAAAAAACTGGGGTGCTGACTATTTTAATATCTCCGACAAAGGAGAAGTTACAGTGACCCCGTTTAGAAATAATAACAAAGCATCAGTCAGCATAATGGATATCATAGCAGAAGTTAAAAAACGCGGATATCATATGCCCATTATACTTCGTTTTGAAAATATACTCGACTCACAGATATCATACTTAAACAATTCATTTAATGAAGCGATCAAAACGTTGAATTACAAAGGAAAGTACCAAGGCGTGTATCCAATCAAGGTAAATCAACAGCAGCAAGTAATCGATGAAGTCACTAAATTCGGTAAGAAATATCATCACGGGCTTGAAGTGGGAAGCAAGGCAGAGCTGGTCGCAGCACTTTCACTAATCAAGGACAAAGAGGCTTGCTTGATTTGTAATGGATACAAGGATGAGGAGTTCATAGACTTATCGTTGAACGCTGTCAAACTTGGTGTAAAATGCTTTTTTGTAATAGAGATCCCAGGAGAGCTAGACTTGGTCATCAAGCGTGCAAAGGCACTTAATGTGAAGCCTAATATTGGTATACGTATAAAACTTGCATCAAAAGCTGGGGGCTACTGGACTGAATCCGGTGGTGATCGCTCAATATTTGGACTGAATATGTCACAAGTAATCGAGATAGTAGATTTACTAAAGAAAAACAACATGTTGGATTCATTAAAACTTATGCACTACCATTTGGGTTCACAGATACCAAACATTAGAGACATCCGTTCTGCTGTACTGGAAGCAACACAAGTATATGCAGAGCTCGTTAAAGAAGGAGCACCAATGGGATACCTTGATTTGGGTGGTGGTCTTGCAGTGGATTACGATGGATCCAATACCAACTATGCAAACTCAAGTAATTATACTGTAGAAGAGTATTGTGCAGATGTTGTTGAGGCTGTCATGAGTGTATTGGATAAAAAGAATATAAAGCATCCAATTATAATAACTGAATCCGGAAGAGCATTGGTTGCTTACTATTCAATGCTATTGTTTAATGTGCTGGATGTTGCTAAATTTCAAGAACATGATATTCCTGATGAGTTGGATGATGACACAATAGAGCAAATTAAGAATCTACATTATGTTTACAAAGTATTGAATTTGAAAAACATACAAGAATGCTATAACGATGCACTATACTATAGAGATGAAACAAGGGTGATGTTTCGACAAGGTAGAATATCACTAAGAGAGCGTGCATTTGCAGAGAAAATCTTCTGGCAGACAATTAAGAAAATCGCTCAGGAAAAACAGAAACTTAAATTTGTACCTGCAGAACTTGAGAATCTTGAAAGTGTTATATCAGATACTTATTACTGTAACTTTTCCGTATTCCAGTCTATCCCTGACAGCTGGGCTATAGATCAGCTATTCCCTGTCATGCCTGTACATCGTTTGTTGGAGTTGCCGAAACGAAATGCAGTGATTGCAGATATTACTTGTGACTGTGATGGCAAGATTGATAGCTTTATTGATTTGCACGATGTTAGAAAAACACTGCCACTACATGAACTTAAAGAAAACGAAGATTACTATTTGGGAGTATTTCTGGTAGGTGCATACCAAGAGACCCTTGGCGACTTACATAACCTCTTTGGTGATACGAATGTAGCAAGTGTATCTATTAAATCCAATGGGGACTACGAAATTGTCAGTGAAATTCATGGAGACACTGTTGAAGATGTGTTAACATATGTAGCTTTTGACCCAGATGATATGAAGAAACGATTTAGGGTGCTTGCTGAAGATGCATTTAAGCGTGGCGATATCACCATAAAGGAGCAAAAAGATATCATGGTGGACTATGAAAACGGACTGAGTGGTTATACGTATTATGAAAGATAATATTGGGGACTATCTATGCTAAAGAATAATGAAATACAAAAGTGCGAAGGCATATACAATACATACGATGAGAGTGATATCGTCATTTTTGGTATCCCATTTGATAAAACCGCATCATATAAAAAGGGAGCGCGATTAGCACCTGCCGCCATAAGGCGAGAGATGGACGCAATCGAAACATATAGCCCATATCAAGACAAAGACATGACGGACTACAGTTTCTGTGACTTGGGTGATATCGTACCTTCCAGTGCAGATATGCAGACAGTACTGCAGAAGATCAAAGAAGAAACAACAGATATTTTGAAAGATAATAAGAAAATTGTGATGTTGGGTGGAGAGCATTTGGTGAGTTATCCCGTCATAGATGCATATCTAAATGTA
>JAGLOK010000284.1 GCA_023139005.1 Clostridiales bacterium
AAACAAGAGCCTATTCCTGATCATGGCAGCAAGATTGCTGGAGATAAAATCTCAAAAATTACTTCCAAAACCAATCTATGAAGATGAGGATGAAGAAGGCGCTGAAAGCAAATTGATACGCCAACTACAAGAATATAAGCTCTATAAAATGGCTTGTGAAAAACTAAAAGAAAACGAGGATGAAGCAAAAAAACGTTTCTATAGATTACCCGAGGAAATAGTACCTCGTACAGAGCTTGACCTTGAAGGTGTAGGGATTGAAGCATTAACTCAAGCTTTTGCAATATTACTTAAAAAGTTTAATGAGGTAGAAGAAGAAATACCACCTCGTGAAATAGAAAGAGAAACATTTACAGTACAAGAAAAAATGTTCTTGATTAGAAAGAAATTGTTGAAAAGCAAAAGAACAAGTTTTACTGATTTATTTACAGAAAGCTCAACAAAATCGGAAGTTATAGTCACATTTATGGCACTTTTGGAGCTAAGCAAACTCGGTAGAATTATTATAACCCAAAAAAATAAGAAGGACACTATTTTTATTGAGTCCGTTGTTACAGAAGGGAAAGATAATGAGTGAATTGAAAAATCAAATTGAAGCTATACTCTTCATAGCCGGTGATAGTTTGCATACAAAAGATATTGCAGCAGGATTAACTGAAGATGTTTCTGAAGTAAAAAAGCAAATTGCAATCCTATCTGATGAATATGACTTACGTAATGCAGGTATTCAAATCATTTGGATAAAAGATAGTGTGCAGATGTCATCGAGGAACATTTACGCTGAAGCTATCGACCATGTTCTTGCACCACTAAAGACTACAAGTCTTACAAAAAGTGCAATAGAAACATTGTCCATCATTGCATATAAGCAACCAATCACTCGCACAGAAGTAGCAGAGATTCGTGGTGTGCGCAGTGATTATTCAATCAATGTACTTCGAGATAGGGGACTGATAGAAGAATCAGGGAAAAAGAATGCATTAGGAAATCCTACTCTTTTTAGTACTACAGAATTCTTTTTAAGAGAGTTTAACATGAATTCATTAGATAATTTACCATCTGTTGCTGAAATTGAAATACCTGAAGATATAAATGAAGATCAAGAGTCGGAAGAAATACCATCAAACAAGAGTATTGATGATGAAATATAATACGTCTAACATTCACTTTTTACATATTATATAGGAGAAAATTATGCGCTTACAAAAATATATGGCCTCCTGTGGTATTGCCTCTAGGAGAAAGTGTGAAGAAATAATTGCAGAAGGTATTGTCTTCATAAATGGGACAGTAGTTAGTGAACCGGGACATCAAGTTGATCCAGATAAAGATATAGTTATGCTCAATGGAAAGATCATTCAACAAGAACAAAAATATTATTTCCTATTTAATAAACCTGAAAATGTCTTATGTACTTCCGGCGACTCAAGAGAGAGAGAAACTGTAATTGAGTATTTTAAGAATGTTGATGCACGTTTATTTACTATAGGAAGACTAGATTATAAAACAAGTGGATTGATAATTGTTACAAATGATGGTGAGTTTGCAAACCACATTTCTCATCCAAGATATAATTGTACAAAAGAATATCAAGTAAAGATAAATAATTTCCTAACAGATGGAGATATTATAAAACTAAAATCTGGAATGATCATAGAAAATCATTTAACATCACATGCACGTGTATTCTTAAAATCTAGAACAAAAAACATATCTGTATTCAATATAATTATCCATGAAGGTAGAAATAGACAAATAAGAAACATGGTAGAACAACTAGGCTATCGTGTATTAAAATTAGAAAGACTTAAAATAGGAGAAATAACGAATATTGGATTAGATCGTGGTAGTTTTCGAGAATTATCAAAAAATGAAATACAAACTTTATTAAATATATAACAGATTTCAACTATTTGTTGAAGGAAATGGGACATTAATGTAGAATATAGAAAGTGGGAGAAGTTAAGTTATTTTGTTAACTAAACTTTTTTTATATGATAAGAATCTAATTTTATATTAAATATTTTTATGGAGGTATGCTACATGATTAGCAACGCACCCGATGTACTGAAACTAAAAGAGCAATTGCTCAAAGGTGGCGGTACACAAAAGGTGGAAGAACAACACAATGCAGGTAAGATGACTGCACGTGAAAGAATTGAAAAAGTAATTGATCAGGATACATTTATTGAAATCGATGCTTTCTTAACATTCAGAAACAATGATTTTACATCCGATAGTGCACCATGTGAGGGACTAGTTGCAGGATATGGTACGATTAATAATCGTCCTGTATATATATATGCACAAGATTATACAGTTCTTGATGGCTCAGTCAGTGAAATGAATGCTAAAAAAATCTGCAAAACAATGGATATGGCAGCAAGTTCTTCTGTACCAATAATCGGTATTCTAGACTCAGCAGGAGCTCGAATCCAAGAAAGCGTAGATGCATTAAATGGATATGGATCAATTTTCAACAAATGTGTCCAGTTATCCGGTATTGTTCCACAGATTAATCTTATATGTGGACCTTGTATAGGCGCTGCGGCAATCGCTGCTTCTTTAGGTGATATAACGTTAATCGCTGAAGAAATTGGTGCTACAGGAGCGTATAGTGCCTCTGTATATGATGCAAAGGACTCAAAAGATTCAGCTTCTGATATTACATCTGCATCTTATGTGACCACTAAATCCGGCTTGGCTGCTATTATGTGTAAAACAGAAGATGAACTATTTGCAAAGACAAAAGAATTGCTCGAATTTCTTCCTTCTAGCAATCTTGAAGATGCTCCTGATGCGGAAATTACAGATGATTTAAATCGAAATACCCCGGAGTTCGATTCATTAATTGGTACTTCACAATACGATGTAGTGCAAGTTATCCAGTCACTTAGTGAAAATTCCAATTTCTTAGAACTATATTCAAACTATGCAACAACTAGTGTTGTAGGATTTATGAGAATTAATTCAAGAGCAATCGGAGTAGTTGCAAACCAACCCAATAATGAGAACGGTATTATAAAAAGTGATTCTGCGAAGAAGATCGCTTCATTCATTGGTTTCTGTGACAGTTTCAGTATCCCACTATTAACATTAGTTGATAGCAAAGGTATTGAATCATCATCAACAGCTGAGCATCTAGGAATAGTGAAAGATAGTGCAAAGATTGCCTATGCATATTCAAGTGCAACAATTCCAATGGTTACAGTTATTTTAAATAATGCAACAGGTAGCGCTTATTCATTAATGGGATCACGTGCTTTAGGTGCTGATATCGTTTATGCTTGGCCATCAGCTAAAATCTCAATCTTACCTGCTGATGTTGCAGCTATGATTGTATATAAAGATGAAATTGAAAAAGCAACTGATCCAATAAAAGCAAGAAAAGAGTATACAGACAAATTTTCAACGTATAATTCAAGTCCGATTGCAGCAGCACAACGTGGATATATTGATGATATAATCGATCCAATTAATACACGCCCTATGGTTGCAGCAGCATTTGAAATGTTATATGCAAAGTACTCTGAACTACCACCCAAAAAGCATGGAAACATGCCATTATAAGGAGCGATGAATAATGAGTATGTTTCAAATAATTTTAGAAAGTAGCACAAATTTATTGTCTACAAAAGATAAGCTAAGCTGGGGTGTAAATGGATTACTCATTGGTCTTGGTAGTGTTTTTGTAATACTTGTTTTGCTAATTCTGGTGATTAATCTTTTAAAATTAGCATCCAATGGTAAAACTGTTGAAAATAAGCCTGTATCAAAAATAGCATTAAAAAAAGATCATGTTGATGAAAACGAAGATGAAATAGTTGCAGTAATAATGGCTGCCATTAATAGCTTAAACACTCAAAGAACAGGCAAGAAGTTTGCAATAAAAAGCTATAGAAGAATCAATACTAAAACAAGAAATAGTTATTAATTATTTAAGGAGAAGGTAATGAAAAAGTTTTTAATAAAAGTAAATAACAAATCATATGAAGTGGAAGTAGAAGAAGTTGGCGGATCAACTCATGCTGCAGCACCGATAACAACTGCTTCAACAGCACAGGCACCTGTATCAATGGATTCAACTGCTCCCTCAGGTTCAACAGAAGTGGTAGCCCCAATGCCTGGAAATATCATTAATGTAAAAGTAGCCAAGGGAGACAAAGTTAATGAGGGCGATGTGCTCTTAATCCTTGAGGCAATGAAGATGGAAAACAACATTTTGGCTGAAAAGGAGGGTATAGTAAATAAGGTCCTTGTTTCTGTAGGAGATACAGTTTTGCAGGGAGATATTTTAGTAGAAATCGAATAATTTTCTCATGAAAAGATTATTAACAGTAATTGGAATCATTGCGATTCTTTCAATACTATGGTCCTTCTTCATGAAAGGGAATACAGAAGAACATTCTGTTAACTCATCAAATGAAATCACGAAGGTAGAAACCGTAAACCATACCATTGAGCTAACCCAGGAGAAAAGTGGAGTAGTTCACGGTATTGAAACTTTCTTAAAATATACAGGATTTAAAAACG
>JAGLOK010000285.1 GCA_023139005.1 Clostridiales bacterium
TGCTCTTGCAAATGGTGAATATGTGAAGCGAGGAAAACTCGTTACTGTGAATTATTGGCTTGATAAAGGCAGTTGGAATGATACTCTAGGTGTGTCCCAATACGCATTTGTTGACATGGAAAATATGCTACACAATATTTTTATCGATGATGAATCCTCTCTTTATCAAAAAGGAGCACTGGCTATCCGATATAATCTTGCAGGAGTCGGTATCTGGCGTGAAGGATTTGGGTATGATGGAATGTGGGAAACCCTTGCAGATGGTCTTGATCCAAGTTAAGTTTTAAGCGACATAAGGTAAATTGAAAGACATGACAAGTACAATAATCAAAGAAGCTATACATCATGGATTTGATGATGCATATCTATTACCTATAATAGAGTCTAAAAATGATGCTTACAATGTAAAGAAAATCTTACCGGATGCTACTTCCGTGTTGCTTTTGATAAAGAAGCATCACCCTTATCTAAGTTTTCCTGAATCTTCAATGAGCGTACAGTCACACTACCCTACATATCAAGTTGCATATCATCTTAGTAAAAGTTTTATCACAAAACTTGTAGATAAAGGCGTTCATGCAAAAAACGCAAATGAGCTACCATTGAAGACATATGCGAGTACAGCAGGTCTTCAGACGTTGAATAACTCTTTAACATATCATCCGGTTTTTGGCAGCTATATTGTAATTCAAGCTATCCTTACCAACGCGACCCCTCATTCTTATAGAATTCCTAAAAATGATGTATGTTCTGATTGTACGCGATGTATTGATACATGCCCAACAAAAGCAATATCTGTAAATGGAATAATTAATCAATCAAAATGTATAAGAAACCATGTTCCGGTAAAAGAGATTATTCCTGACTATATTAAAGTAGCATCAGGCTCAAGCTATATTGGATGTGGTATTTGCCAATCTGTTTGTCCACAAAATAAGAGCATCAAAAAAGTCGAACCACCAAAAGATTTGGTTGATAGTCTTGACATTTCATCTATGTTAGATATTAAAAATAACAAGGTGCAAATCGAAAAACTTGCTAATATAATCGGGAAAAATGAGGTGCGACCAAATCGTGCTCTAGCTACAACATGTCTTGTTGCGTGCAATCTGAAAGAGCCAAAATATTTATCATATCTAAAAATTATTTTATCTACCTATATCTCCTCACTGCCTAGAAGCTATGCAGCGCAAGCTATTGGTAAGATTGGTATGAGTGATGCTTTTTTATATGAAGTATTGAAAAAAGAAAAAGATCCATTTGTACGAATTGAAATCGCATCAGCTTTAATCGAGCAATAGCCGAACGTTATCTAGTCTTTTTTCATTGTCATTCGTGTTTATTAAGTGGTTTCTATTGACAACGAGTCTGATTCATTCTAAAATAATCTAGGTTTCATTAATATAACGAATAATCATTATTGAGATTCAATAAAAGATCGAGGTGTAAAATGTCATCAGTAGTATTAGTAGGAACGCAATGGGGCGATGAAGGCAAGGGACGTTTTGTAGATTTTTTGGCATCAAAGGCTAACGCAGTAGTACGGTTCCAAGGCGGTGACAATGCAGGTCACACTGTTGAAATTGATGATAAACAATTTAAACTGCACTTAGTACCTTCAGGTATTTTTTCATGCAAAACAAACATCATCGGTAGCGGAGTTGTAGTCAATCCCGTTGCTCTTGTTGAAGAACTTAATATGTTAAAAAAAGAAGGCGTTGATTATTCAAGCCTAAGGATCGCATCTCGTGCACAAGTCATTATGCCTTGGCATATGATTTTTGATACACTAAAAGAAGAAGCATTAGGAAGAAGCGATATCGGGACAACCCGCAAGGGAATCGGTCCTGCATATATGGATAGAGCAGACAGAGTAGGCATACGTATTTGTGATTTGATTGATTTTACAATATTTGAGCAAAAAGCCAGAGAACTTGCAAAGCAAAAAAATGAAATACTCACAAAGCTATATAATGCTCCTCCTGTTAATATCGAGGAAATCTTAGTAGAATATAAAAAGTGTGCAGACATTATACGTCCGTACATAACAGATACTGTAGCATTACTTCATAAAATTATGGAAAACGGCGAAAATGTATTGTTTGAAGGTGCACAAGGAACATTACTCGACCTCACCATCGGAACATATCCGTACGTCACAAGCTCAAACCCCATATCAGGTGGTGTGTGCATTGGTGCAGGCATCGGACCCACAGCCATAGATAATGTGCTCGGTATCGTAAAAGCATATACAACACGCGTTGGCAAGGGACCATTCGTAACAGAGTTGCTTGGTGCAAAGGGTGAAGAAATTCGCGAAAAAGGGCATGAATATGGCGCAACCACTGGTAGACCACGCAGATGTGGGTGGCTAGATACTGTAATACTTAACTATTCTGCAAAAATCAATGGACTCACACATCTTGCAATATCTCGCATGGATACCTTAGGTGGTGTTGGTGATGTGAAAATATGCACAGGATACAAACAGCCAGACGGTACTGTAACTGATGTTTTCCCAGCTAGATGGGAATTGTTAAGCGATTATGAACCAGTTTATGAAACGCTACCCGGTTGGACAGATGATATTTCTCACATCAGAGACTATGATGAACTACCGGAAAATGCAAAAGCATATCTAAAGAGAATAGAAAAACTTACCGGAGTGCCGATTGTCATGATTGGTGTGGGTGCAAATCGTGTCGAGACAATCGTCATTGAAACGATATACTAATCTATTAAGAATTCACATCAAAGCGATAATAATAAAGAGTTCCTTGAGAGGAGCTCTTTTGAATATCCAATACAATACCTTGATACGCTTATCATTTTATAGTACAATATCCTAGCCGTGATAGATGGGGCGCTGGCGGTGCCTTGTACCTGCAACCCGCCTTATGCAGGGTCGATTACCACTCCAAGGGATAGACGTTTGGGTCTCGGAGCATCCAGAGGGTGTTGAGAGTCGGATCCCGTGCAATATCCATTTGTGAATCATGTCAGATCCGGAAGGAAGCAGCATTAAGCAGAAGGTGATATGTGCCTCGGGTTTGTCTGATTGGAGCTACTTAGATGTCTTCGTCCGAACTAATGTTTCGAAGTGTGGATTCACGGCTTTAATAGCAAAAAAGACCAGAATTTTCTGGTCTTTTATTATTTCAAGTTTTATTCGTCCTTCTTTTTGCCTTTTCTAACCAATATGACAACTACAATAGCTACGATACCACATATCAACAACGGAATCGCAAGTACTACCAACATACGAAGAACCCATGAGAAGAAATTAGCTACAACAATAGCTGTATTGACAAATCCACGCTTCATAGCGCGCCATGTTTCATCAAGTTTGATAAGCCTTGGCGAATCATCAACTTCAGTATCCAGTGTAGGTACAGGACTTATGTTATAAGATATTGTTGAATAGTCAACTAGTGAATCCCAAACTCTAATTCTTCCTTTGTAGCTTTCAATGATTTCTTGTATTTTGGTCAACTCTGCACGAACCAACAATGTATCTTCTATCGTTTTTGCTTCTTTCATTAGTTCAAGTAATTGTGTTTCTTGTGCTAAGTTATGTTCAAGACGTGCTTGAATATCATAATAGCTTTCTGTAACATTATTAGAGTTCATTGTAAACTCTTCAACATTACCAATCTCATGGGAATAGTCTTCCATGATGTCTAAGTTGCCAGCAGGAACGCGTACTTCTATATTTGCATAACTATATCCATCAGAAGTGTATGTATTGACATACGATACATATCCACCGAGAACTTTTACTTTCTCTGTGATTGCAGCAACTGCCAGATTCACATCTTCACATAAAAGTGATGCGTACACATTGTAGATTATCTTTTCTGACAAATCAGATGGTTCTTCACTTTCGTATAATGTTGGTTCATCATCATTGCGTATTGCTGCAGAAGCTTCTTCAGACATCTTCTCAACTGCATCAAATCCACCATCATCCATAGAGGCCATTTGAGGTGCCGCTTTCCCAAGACTCTCATTGCTTGCTACATCATAAGATGCTTCTTTTGCACATCCTGCAAATACCATCACTAATATGATGCCTATTGCTATTATAATTGTAATCTTCTTTTTCATATTAACCTCCTAAGTTATATGTACGTTTAGACGGAAGGAATTCTCCTTTTGTTCCAATTGACTTTATATTGTCGCAAATTTTATAAAACATGATGTATCTCATTTAATATTATTATACTATTCAATCATATTTTAGCATATTCTTCTAAAATAAAAAATATAATTAACTATATCTATGGTATTATAATAATATTAATTTTAGGAGCAAACAATGCCCGCAGCATATATTCATGAACGAATCGCAAAAAAAGCACTCGCCCAAATTAGCCCACTTTCAACATCTATTAAAGATAACCTTGACGCATTTGAATTGGGATCACAAGGACCTGATATTTTATTCTTTTATAATATAATCAACTTTCTGAATAGAAATACACGTCCCAACCACCTTGGAGAACGCATGCACAAAGAAAGAATCTCTGCACTATTCAAAGAAATTCTGATCAATACAAAAAATCAAAAAGGTATAGCAATAGCATGGTCTTTGGGTTTTGTATCGCATTATGCAGTAGACTGCACTATTCATCCATACGTATATGCAATGAGTAACAATGATGATGGTACTACAAATACAACAAAGCATCTTGTACTAGAATCACAGTTTGACACTTGGTGTTATCAGAGAAGACATGCACACGGAGTGCCGCGTCAAGTACGTTGCATTTCTAAATTATCAGAAAACCAAATATCAGA
>JAGLOK010000286.1 GCA_023139005.1 Clostridiales bacterium
ACATAGTTCAATCTCTTTTTTTCTTGGTGGTCGATTGGATTTTGTCCCGCGTGTTGGGTGTATTTTATAGGGTCTAAACTTCACAACATTGGATATGTAGATATCTTCTCTTGCATAGTGGATAACTTTCAAAAATTCATCCAAATTTTTTCCTGCAGCACCTACAAAAGGACGCAGCAATTCCGTCTCTTTTGCACCGGGTGCCTCTCCAATCAACAAAAGCGTACAATCAAGGTTTCCTTCACCTGGAACAAAGACTTGAGTTTCCTCTAATTGTTGTGCTAATTCTTCGTAAATTTCTTCGATTTGTTTTTTCTTATCCATATGTTTTTAGCTTCTCTCTTAGTTTTTTGAAGTCCTCCCAAGTGTCAACCTTGAGTTTTGGATTATGTAAAAGCGCTGCAGGATGATACGTTGCAAAGATGGTGTAACCCTTTCGCTCAAAAAACTGTCCGCGTATTTTGCTGATTTTTGCATCCTTGTCAATAATGTGTCGCATGGCAACAGAGCCAAGGCATACAATGATCTTTGGATGGATGAGTGCAACTTGATGCCTTAAGTATTCTAAGCATATTGAAGTTTCGCTATTTTTAGGGTTGCGGTTTTCCGGTGGACGACACTTAACGATATTGGTAATGTATACAGAATCTCGCGGAAGGTCAATAGCTTTTAGTATTTTATCTAATAATTGCCCGGCTGCACCCACAAAAGGACGCCCTGATATATCCTCATCACGGCCGGGGCCTTCGCCGACAAACATAACCGTTGCATCCAAAGCGCCTTCCCCTGGCACTGCCTTCATGCGTTTTTCATGCAAAGGACATGCAGTGCAATGATTAATTATGTTGATTAATTCTTCATGCGTATCCATAGTCTAATTTTAGTATATTCAATACGTATTTGCAATTGTAACGTGGAAGCATATAATATGATAAAGGATAATAACACCATGAAAAATGATTTAATCGCAGCCATTGCAACAGCTCCGGGACAAGCAGGGATAGCAGTTGTGCGTATTAGTGGCGACAATGCGCTTGATGTATTGCAGAAAATATTTTCACACTCCGGAGATTATGAAACACATAAGCTCTATTATGGTACAATAAAAAATGAAGGCAATATTATTGATTATGCTATGGTTGCATTCATGAAAGCACCCCACACCTATACAGGTGATGATACGATTGAAGTTTTCTGTCATGGTGGATATGCAGTTAGCAGGAGCGTATTGTCCACTGTTCTTGAAAAGGGATGTCGTATGGCGAAAGCCGGCGAATTCACAAAGCGTGCATTTTTAAATGGACGCTTGGACTTGTCGCAAGCAGAAGCAGTTTCAGAGTTGATTGCCGCCAATGCACAGCGTGCAGCTGATGTTGCACTGAACGCATTATCGGGTAGAATTAAAAAGCAAATAGACAATATGCGTGAAAAACTACTTGATTTTTTAGCCAAAATCGAAGTATGTATTGATTACCCAGAAGATGACGTTGAACAGCAAACAGCAAAGATGTTACTTCCGGAAATACAAATAATGATTAATGACCTCGAAACACTGCTTCAGACAGCACATCGTGGAAGAATATATAAAGAAGGACTAACGGTAGCCATCGCAGGGCGACCCAACGTGGGAAAGTCATCACTGTTGAATGCCATTATGGGAGAAAGTCGCGCTATAGTGACCACAACACCTGGAACCACGCGCGATACATTAGAAGCACATGTGGACATCAACGGACTTGAAGTAATGTTGATTGATACTGCAGGTATCAGGAAAAGCGATGAAACAATTGAAAAGATGGGTATTGAACGCGCGGAGAATGTGATAGCGCGTGCAGACATTGTATTGTTGGTTATTGATAATAATACAGGGATAACACAAGAAGATATAAAGGTCTTCCAAAAGCTTGCAGATAAACCCTATATCGTCGTCATCAATAAGATGGATATTGGATCACCT
>JAGLOK010000287.1 GCA_023139005.1 Clostridiales bacterium
ATGCTCTGATGCTCAATTCATCTTTACCGACAAATCGTGCAATGGCTTGATCTGAAAAACCTCTTTTCTTTAGTTCTAAGAGGTACTCTTTATCCAAGCACTTTAAGCCAAGTTCTTTTAGTTTTTCTTCTTCTTGTACAATATTGTATAGCTTATAAAGATACCATGGATCAATCTTGGTAATGTCAAAAATATGTTCTGCAGATACACCACGTCTTAACGCTTCTGTCACTACAAATATTCTTTCATCTGTCTGAAAATGTAGCAATCTCTCTATATCTTCATCACTGCATTTCTTCGCATCACGAAACTCCAGGGAATCAAATCCTAACTCCAGTGAACGAATGGCCTTCAAGAATGCTGATTCAAAATTTGCGCCAATCGCCATGACCTCACCGGTTGCCATCATTCGCGTTCCGAGAATATTATCTGCTTTCGTGAACTTATCAAATGGCCACCTAGGGAATTTTACGATGACGTAGTCAAGAGTAGGCTCGAATGCTGAAAATGTTTTCCCTGTAACGGTGTTTTCGATTTCATCCAATCCATAACCAATTGCGATCTTCGTTGCCACCTTGGCTATCGGATACCCTGTTGCCTTTGATGCAAGGGCTGAAGACCTTGATACCCGTGGATTCACTTCGATTACTGCATAGTTCATGCTGTCAGTGTCTAATGCATATTGAACATTGCACCCACCCTCAATTTTGAGTGCACTGATGATTTTGATTGCAGAAGTTCTAAGCATTTGATATTCTGCATCTCTTAATGTTTGCGATGGTGCAACGACTATTGAGTCTCCAGTATGGATGCCTACAGGATCGATATTTTCCATATTACAAACAGTAATACAGTTCCCTTTGCTGTCACGCATTACTTCATACTCAATTTCTTTCCATCCTGCGATTGATTTTTCAATCAGGCACTGTGATACTCGGGAAAAGCGAAGACCATCAGCTGTGATGGATGCAAGTTCTTTTGCATTGTGCGCAATACCGCCACCGGTGCCACCCAGCGTATAGGCTGGGCGTACAATCAGCGGATACCCCTCAACGCTTGCAAACTCCAGCGCACTATCTATATCTGTTACGATAACACTATCTGTCATGGGTTCATCTATCTCAATTAGCATTTGCTTGAATGCATCTCTGTCTTCTGCTTTGTAGATGGATTCAACCGTTGTACCTAATAGCTTAACTCCAACTTCATCTAAAAACCCACATTCTGCAAGCTCCATGGCAGCGTTTAGTCCCGTTTGTCCGCCTAATGTTGGTAGAATGGAGTCCGGTTTTTCTTTTCTAATGATATTTTTTAGTACTTCATTTGTCAATGGTTCAAGGTAAACTTGATCTGCGATGTTTAGATCTGTCATGATGGTCGCAGGATTTGAATTGACTAATACAACGTCAATCCCCTCTTCCTTCAATGCTCTACAAGCTTGTGTACCTGCATAGTCAAACTCTGCAGCTTGTCCAATAATAATTGGACCAGATCCAATTACCATTACTTTTTTTATGTCGTTATTCTTCGGCATATCATCTCCTATTTATAGCTTGCTTACAAACTCATCAAACAGATAAGCGGTATCTTGTGGTCCAGGGGCAGCTTCCGGGTGAAACTGCACTGTAAAGATGTCATAGTCCAAATACTTAATTCCTTCGACAGTCATATCATTCCAGTTTCTATGACTAACTTGCATGTCCTCTGACAATGAATCTTCTACAATAGTATACCCATGGTTTTGAGAAGTAATAAAAACCCTGTCTTTTTCTATGTCTTTTACAGGATGATTGGCTCCCCTGTGTCCATATTTAAGCTTTTGTGTATCTGCGCCTTTTGCAAGTGCCATTAATTGATGACCTAGGCATATTCCGAATATCGGTTTGTAGCCCAATAATATCTTAAGCTGTTTAATAATCTCCGGATTGTCCTTCGGGTCTCCGGGGCCATTGGTCAACATGATGCCGTCAGGCTCATCTTCTATAATTTCTTTTGCAAGTGTATTTGCAGGATAGATAGTCAATTTGCAATTTCGTTTTCTAAGAGATGATAGTATGGACGCTTTGAGTCCAAAATCAAGCACTGCAACCTTCTTTCCGCTACCTGGTATGGTGAACTTTTCATCGCATGTGACTTTGTCTACCGGATTTACTACCTTGTAATCTAGAATTTCCTTTTTCATATCTTCAGTTAACTTATTGTTTGATATTATCCCTTTCAAAGTACCATGATCTCTAATTGCACGTGTCAATGAACGAGTATCAATGTCTTGTATTCCTACGATACCATGCTTTTTCATATATCCATCTAATGAACCTTCACTACGCCAATTGCTAGGTAATTCACATAGTTCGCGAACTATGAATCCTTTTACTTGTGGATGCATGGACTCTGGGTCTTCCCAGTTTACACCATAGTTTCCGATCAGAGGATAGGTCATCATTACAATCTGTCCATAGTATGAAGGATCAGTCAGTACTTCTTGATATCCCGTCATTCCTGTATTAAATACTACTTCTCCAATGGTATCGCCTTCTGCGCCAAATGATTTGCCTTCATAGAAAGTACCATCTTCAAGATATAGATATGCCATGTCGTCTCCTTAAATATTCTTTGCTTTATTTACACTATCTCTCATCAGAAGCACTTCTTTTTTTGCAGCTTCTGTAAATGTTAACTCCGGCGACTTTTTCCATGCACATAAGATTGCACGAGAAGAGTTTACAATCGCGCCACCGCCCATGCTATCAAACATCCCTGCAACATCATCTGCCGTTGCACCTTGCGCTCCGTATCCCGGCACTAAGAAGAATGTATTCTTCATCAGTTTGCGTAGTTTGATTCCTTCACTCTTGTGTGTTGCACCCACGACTGCACCGATTGCATTGTATCCACAGTCTTTATCTATTGTGTCAAGACCCCACTTTATGACAAGGTCTGCAACATTTTCATATACGTATTTTCCACTTTTAAGCACCAAGTCTTGTATCTCACAACTAGATGGATTGGAAGTCTTCACCAACACAAATAGTCCTTTGTTTTCATCTTTACATACATCAATAAATGGTTGTACTCCATCGGTACCAAAGTATGGATTCACTGTCATGATATCTGCACCAAAAGGTACATGTGTCTCTAGCAACGGCGTTTTCCCCAAGTGTGCAAGTGCATATGCGCTACTAGTAGACCCAATATCTCCCCTTTTTACATCTACTATTACAACAAGCCCTTTTTGTCTTGCATAATCAATTGTCTTTTTGTATGTTTTTATACCTTCAATTCCATACATTTCATAGTATGCATTTTGTATCTTCACCGATGGTATGATTGAACAAAGCTCATCAATCAGTTGCTTATTGTATTCATATATCGCTTCACAAACACCTTGAACATTCACGATATCAAATTGCTTGATAAATCCTTCTGGTAGGTACTCCAGTCGTGTATCCAGTCCTACACATATTGGACAATTCTTCTTTTTAATTTCTTCTGTTAGTTTCTTAAATATCATAGTGCTCCTATTGTATCAGGTGTATATTTATATATCAAGCTGTATATTTATGCATTTACTTGCTTGTCCCACATCTTTATTTCACCATTGACTATTGTACCCCTTACTTCGCCATACACCTCTGTACCACCAAAAGGATTGTTCTTTCCCTTGGACACAAACGATGATGGATCAATGGTAAACTGTTTTTCTAAATCGATTATTGTAAGGTTTGCAAATGTTTCGCTCTTGACTCCATGATCATTTTGCTTAAGTATGTTCAATGGTATGTAGCTCATTAGCTCTATTAACTTATCTAGAGTGATATGACCTGCTTTTACTAATGCTGTATAACATAGTGCAAATGCACTTTCAAATCCCGATATACCATTGGCTGCAATTGCGTACTCAACACGCTTATCATCTAAGTGATGTGGTGCATGATCTGTTGCAATTACATCAATCGTACCATCTGCGAGTCCCGTAATGATTGCCTTTCTATCTTCTTCACTTCTCAATGGTGGATTGACTTTAGTATTGGTATCATATCCTATTACCATTTCATCTGTTCCAACGATGTAGTGCGGGCATGTTTCGCACGTTACCTTGACCCCTCTTTTCTTAGCTTCCCGTAAGATATTTACACTTTGCTTTGTTGATATGTGTGCAATATGAACCTTTGCATCATATTCTTCTGCTAATAGCACGTCGCGCGCTACCATTATAGATTCAGAACTATTTGGAATTCCCTTGAAACCTAGCTT
>JAGLOK010000288.1 GCA_023139005.1 Clostridiales bacterium
CCTTCAAAGGAAAATGGTCTGGTTACTACACCTATGGTAAGTATCCCTAATTCTTTTGCTATTTCAGCAACAATTGGAGCAGCGCCTGTACCTGTTCCTCCACCCATACCAGCAGTAACAAAAACTAAATCTGCGCCCTTTAGATGTTGTGCAATTTCATCTTTGCTTTCTTCTGCTGAACGTTTTCCTATATCAGGATTCGCGCCTGCACCCAATCCTTTAGTTAATTTGTCGCCCATCTGAATTTTTTGATTTGCTTTTGACAATAGCAATGCTTGTTTATCGGTGTTGAGCGCAATAAACTCTACACCCTTTAAACCTTCTTCTATCATTCTATTGATTGCATTATTGCCAGCACCACCTACACCAATAACTTTTATTTGTGCAAATTGTGCAACATCAATATCAAATTCTAGCATTCAATTATCCTCCTTATCTTCAAGAACCTACTTATAGTAGTTCATGCCTTTTTTCTTAGATTTATTTCCGTTTAATATCCCTTTATTTCTTATAACATATTCAAGTCCTGCACATACTGATGTCTGCATGCTTGTTGCAATCACCGGTCTTAATGGTTTGAATATTTTAACAGTGACACCGAGTCTTCTTGTGATGAATTCACGTATTCCCTTTATAGTGGATATTCCACCACCTGTTATGAATACAGCGGTTCTGTTATCCAATACCATACCTGTCTTGTTTGTCTGTTCCATCACTGAATTGATTACTTCATCCACTCTATTTTCTACCACCATCTGAGTGTCATCTAGTGGTACAGATATTCTGTTTTCATTTTCATCTAACAATATTTTATTAATTCCAATGTTGTCCATACCAATTGAGCAATTTCTTTTAACTAGCTCAGCTGTATCACGATCTGCATTCATCTTTATCATTATATCACTTGCGATATGATATCCGCCAATCGGTATATTATCATGTAATATTAGTCCGCCATTTTCATATATTGAAATGTCTGTTGAATAGTAACCGGAATCAATGATGACTACAGTTTTTTTCTCACAACTTTGATATACGAGATCTCCTACTACTTTTGGTGCAGCTATAAATCCTTTTATTCCCATTCCTAGATCATCTAGAATATAGGACATGTTTTCCATGAATACCCTGTCTGCTGCAGTGTATGATACAAAGCACTCCAAATCCTTAGCGTATTGTTCTTCTGGACGCTTTTTCCACGATTGACCATCTAATAAATATAATACAGGATCAGTGTGAATCATGTCATAGTCGTCCGGCCATGGTAAGTCTTGTCTTCCCTCTTTAATCATTTTATCAATATCATCAGATGTTATTCTTCCATCCAAATTTATTGGTTTAGTTGTTAAGTGTGAAAAGAAGGTTCTTGTGAATTCTCCTGGAATAATTACATATACATGTACTACCTTTTTACCGGTTCTTTTTTCTACATCCCTTTTAGCAAGCAGAATGCTTTCTTGCAAATCATTGGGCACTAACCATTCATTATCTCTAAATCCTGCATATTCACAAATTCCTATACCCAGTATATCAGCATATTCATCACCGTCAACTCCAATGGCTATGGATACTTTTGATGTTCCAAAATCAACAACACTATATTTTGTATTAAATAACAAGTCTATCACCCTTTGATACCTATTATACATCTTTATAAAGCTATTACAAAACTTTTACAATAGCAATACATCTTTATAATATTAATATAATATCAAAAAAAAGTCACTAAATAAATGAACATTCAATAAATTTTACCATTATTTCGTTAAAAACCTTGAATTTATTGATTTTCTGAAGCTATAAAGTGTGCGGAATCTACATTAGTTATGTATAGTGTTCCTTTAGTTTCTCCCTTTTCTACTAAGGTCGAAACCATAGTTTTTAACCAGATACACTTCTTTTCAATGTTCTCAATGCTTCCAAGATGTACTTCAAACCCTGCATGTGTATTCAATATTATGTTTTCAGTCAGATTAATATCTATCTTTTGTATCAATTGATGTGCATCAATCTCTTCTAGTGCAGTTAATATTTTATTTAGTTTATCAACTTGTATAGTGCTTTGTAGATGAATACTCTGTCCTAATTGATAAGATGTAAGTGTGACCCCATCTATTAAAATATATTGTTTCTCAATCAAAGGTTCTACAACACCTAGCGCAATACATTCATTATTTATAATTATATATTTATCTAAAGATTCTATTAGTGCTATTGGGTTTCTTTCATGTACTGTTATTTCAATAGTGCTTGGCAATTTTCTTTGAATACTAATCACTTCAAGAATTGGGTTTTGTGTTATTTTAGATTCTACATCTTGTAGATTGATAGTGAAGATATTCTTCATATATTCTATTCCCGTTAGTTGGATTACATCTAAATATTGAATTTTATCTAAACCAACAACATCAATTTTATGAATGGTAAAGTTATCCCAGCTAATTAGACCAATTGCGATAATTAAAACAATTACAACAATAATAAAATAAAGCCCCCATCTGATTGGCTTGAGTTCTTTGGGTGGTGGAATTGGTTTTGCATGCTTTGGCATCCGTTTTTCTTTTTTGCTTCTTCTACTCATATTATTGCTCAAACAGCTATGTCTTTTTTGCGCTTTTTGATATGTTTAATAATACACCAATTGACGCCATAAACATAATTAATGATGTATTACCTGCACTTACAAATGGTAAGGGTACTCCAGTCGGAGGCATTGATGAAGTTACTACAGCTACATGAATGACAACTTGTATTGCAATCATAGATATAATACCTGCAGATAAGAGCATTCCAAAAGTATCCGGTGCACGTTGTGCGATTTTAACACCTCTATATATAAGAAATGCAAATATAGACATTAAAATGATAATTCCAATATACCCTAGTTCTTCTCCAATTACAGAAAGTATGAAGTCCGATTCACCAAAGGTTAAATATAAGTGTTTTTGCCGTGAGTTTCCTAGTCCAACACCCGTTAGTCCACCAGAACCTAAAGCATATAATGATTGAATTAATTGATATCCTCCGTCGCTAGAGTCTTTCCAGGGGTTTAAGAAAATCCTCAGTCGTGCAATGCGATAACTTGCAGATGCTATGAATATTGCACCTGCTGCTATTCCTGTTGCAATCATTGTAAACAATGGTTTTGGATGTGTACCAGATACAATCATTATACAAAAAATAACAGCTAGTACACTAATCATCATAGATAGATTGGGTTCTGCGATGATTAGACCACATATGATTGCAAGGTATATAAGAACCGGTGCTGTAATACTAATATATTGCTTAATCGAATCAGTTCTTAGTGCCTTGCCCCTCTTAGAAAAGAAGTCAACACTAAATAACATAATTGCTACTCTAGCTATTTCTGAGGGTTGGAAGCTGAGTATTTCTAGATCCAACCATCTTTTCGCACCATTGATTTCTTCCCCTATGATTAAAACAAGTATCAATAGAAAAATGCTTATTACTATTAAGATGAATGGAATTCTTAGTCTTTGGAATACATGATAATCAACAAATGATAATATTACCATGACTAAGAGACCAATTCCTGCACCAACAGCTTGCTTTGTGAAATAAGTGAATCCTGCTTCCTCAGCTGACTGTAAATTATAATAACTTGCAGAAAAGACCATAAGCATACCAAATAATACTAAGCTAAAAACAATAGCAAATAGTGTATAATCAGGCGATGGACGTTTCATTGATTACTCTCCTTTAATTCATACACAATTTTTTTGAAAGCATGACCACGTTCTTCAAAATCCTTAAACATATCATAGCTTGCACATGCTGGGGATAGTAGTATGTTATACCCTGGTTTTGATAGTTCATATGCACGATAAACAGCGCTTTCAAAATCTTGCGCATAATGTATTGCACCATACTTGCTTTTTAGTAAAGCATTCGCTATTTTCTTACTTGTCTGTCCAAGCACTACAACAGCTTTTATCTTATCTGTCATACTTTCTGCCAAGTCATCAAATTCAACATTTTTGTCGTATCCGCCTAATATGATGACTGTAGGCATATTCATGGATTCTATTGCACAAATAGTTGAAGCTGTATTTGTTCCTTTTGAATCATTGATAAAACGACGCCCTTTGACTTCTTCTACAAATACTAAACGGTGTTCAACTCCTTCAAATGTTGCAAGTGTATGTCTAATGATAGACGGTTCAATCCCCATGATTATTGTCATACAAATGGCTGATAGTGCATTTTCCAGATTATGTTTTCCAGATATTCTAATCTCTTCAGGACGCATAATCTCAATATCTTCTTGTCCTTTTTTGCAAAATACTATTTTTTCTTTTTTAATACTTACACCATTTTTTATATTACTCTTTTTACTAAAATAAAATATATTACTATTAAGATTCCTTGTAATTTTTCTTATCCTTTTTTCATCATAATTGATTACAGAATAATCATTTTCATTTTGATTCATAAATATTTTTGATTTAATTTTTGTATATTCCCTCATTGTTTTGTGACGGTCTAAGTGATCCGGTGTAATGTTTATGATAGTTGCAATTCTTGGCTTAAACTGATCAATTGTTTCCAATTGAAATGAACTGACTTCCAAAGACATTAGGTCTTCTTGTTTTGTATCCAATGCACATGCGGCTAATGAATCTCCGATATTTCCTGCTATGTGTGTTTTTCTTCCTGATTTATTGTATATGGCTCCAACTAGTGCTGTAGTAGTTGTTTTCCCGTTAGTTCCTGTTATTGCAGTAATCGGACACTTTGTATATAGATATCCAAGTTCCATTTCCCCGATTACTTTTATTTCTAGTTTCTTTGCCAATTCAAAAAAGCTTAGATTCGTTGGAACACCAGGACTAACTACTATTAAATCTTGTTCTTTTACATAATCATCTGCCTTTTCACCGAATACATATGTGATCTGATATTCTTCGAGCATCTTTATTTCTTTCTCAAAATCTTTTTTTGGTTTAATGTCATTGATTGTAACGATTGCATTTTGTGAGCATAATAATTGTGCTGCACCAACACCACTGCGTGCAAATCCGATAATCATTACTTTTTTGTTAGCTAAGTTCATATCTCTCCTATTGCAAAAAAGCAAGCACACCAATCAAACATAAGATAGCTGTAATTATGATATACATTGCTGTTATTTTCGTTTCAGGGTACCCTAGCAGTTCAAAGTGATGATGAATTGGAGCCATCTTAAACACTCTTTTTTTTCTCTTTTTATAACTGATTACCTGAATGATGACTGAAATAGTTGATCCCATAAACAAGAATCCCATTAATGGTATCCATAGAGCTGATTTTGAAAGTAATGCAACAACACCTACTGCACCACCCAATGCTAATGAACCAGTATCTCCCATAAAAACTCTTGCAGGATACGTGTTGA
>JAGLOK010000289.1 GCA_023139005.1 Clostridiales bacterium
CATCAACTGACCTACGAACAATATGAGTTCCTAGAATTTTATCTTCATCTAGTTTAAGTGTCTCTGATACAGCTTTTAGAATATTATCATCATCAATATCAAGCTTTATGTTATTTAGACGAATCATATTAATTTAATATTACCATTACGTTCTCTTGAGATAGGATAACTTTATCCACACGATATTCCTCTGGAGATTCATAAAGTATCGGAAGTAATCTCTCCCCTTCTTCAGCGCCTGTTAGGTCAACATATAGCATTATATGTGATGATACTATGCTATCAATTGTATTAATCGGTGCACGTACACGAATATCTACCTTCGTAACAAAGTCTTTTGCCTTCAAGCCTTCAGGAATGTTTCTAAGCTCTATTTCCACTTGTTCGAAGTCTACTTCACTCATTTCCTCTTCAATTACAATTGAAACTGCAACTGTATCAATTCCATCTAATAGTGTGATGCCATCTGGTAAATTCAGCTTTAATTCAGAAAAATATATATCTTCGAATCTATCGACAAGGTCTATATGCAAAGTTGATAAAGTAACTAATCCTTCTAATATCTCAGGTAATCCTGTAACCTTCATAGTTTCAGGTTGAACTTCAGTACTTGCTATTTTATATCCAGTCCTTAATTCATTTTTACCGATAAATTCAGGAACGATATATAATTCTTTGATTGGCGTAATACTCATCTCCAACAGTATTGAATCAGTAGAAACAGTCAATGGCGTTGCATCAATTTCGTTGCTATCACTATCTGTAAATATATATTGTTTTGTCAATGAAATAGACTCTGATTTATTAGTTAGGTCTAGTTCTACATAGGCACCTTCAATATTCTGGACGATTGACTTTGCTCCGGTCACTTGGATTGAGTTTGGTGTAATCTCAAGTTGACTCCTATGATAGTTTTCTGCAGGCTCTCCGTCCAAAATACTTCTCACAGGTACCACTCTGCTAAGTTCCTCGTCTACTTCTACAGTAATAAATTCAGGAGAAATCTTCTTTATATCTCCGTTATTTGCAGTAGCTGAGAGCCTTATTTTATGTGTTCCTGCTGTAGTTATGTCATCCAACACTAATTGTACTGTAACATCATCTTCGTCTAACTCTTTGCGTTCGTTCCGACTTATATCAACAGTTACTTTTGCTAGAATTCTATATGATGCAACACTATCTTTAAGTGCCAGATTGTTTTCTGATAATTGCGAAATACCCGATACATTTACAACGATGTCATTTAGCGTTTCTGTAACAATAGGGTTTGTAGCTGATATTACATAGTTCCACAACAATATAGCAAAGAAAACAGACAATAATTTAAGTCCAAAATTATGCTGAAACTTGCGCCATACAAAGACGAAAAAATCAGTTATCTTTTTCATCATTTTTTCTCCTTAATAATTGACCAAAGCTTCTTCTAGGTGGTGGTGGTTCATATATATCTGATAATATTTTGCGTAGTGAATTACCATCAACAAACCTTTCAAGTTTGCCTTCGTTTGCAACTGATACGCCACCTGTCTCTTCTGAGACAATAACGATTAATGCATCAGAATTTTCAGACAAACCTATTGCAGCTCGATGCCTTGTTCCTAGCTCTTGCTCTAGGTATGGATCTGCTGTCATTGGCAAAAAGCAACCAGCAGCGATTATTGTGCTATTTCGAATGATTACAGCACCATCATGAAGTGGTGTGTTTGGTGTAAAAATATTTTCTAATAATTGTGTAGAGATATTCGCAAAAAGTGCTGTGCCACTTTCAACAACATCTCCAAGTAATTCGTTGTTTTCGATAACTATTAGCGCACCAACATGCTTACCTGACATTCGTTGCACTGCTTTTATGATGCTATCCACAACTTCTTCATTGTTAGAATCAGATCGGATGAATGCTTCCTTTGTTAGCAGCTTGCCTCTGCCGATTCTCTCCAATGTTCTTCTTAGCTCCGGTTGAAACAATATTACCAATACAATTGCACCAGCACTTAGTACATAATTAAATACCCAAGATAATGCTGATAATTTGAGCCAAATGCTCACTTGTGCTGCTACTATAATTAAGCCAAACCCTTTAAGTACTTGGAAAGCACGTGTTTGACTGGTTAGTTTTAATAATTGATAAATGAGTACTGTAATAATAATAATATCAACAATATCAATCCATGATATTTGTACAAAAAAATCTTTTATCCATATTAATGTTTGTTCCAAGTTACTTCCTCCAAATGTTATTGAGTTCTTTCAATCAATAACATTGCAACATCATCACTAAGACGAGACATATTTTCATCAGAACTCACTGATTTCCATATCACATTAAGTATATCCTCAAATGCATCTATCTTCAAGCATCCTCTTGCAAGCGCATCGGGTGTTTCATACTCCTGAGAGATTCTGCTCGCTTCAAGCGTTCTCCATGCATCACTTAGTCCGTCTGTATATAAAAGAATTCTTCCACCCTTTGGAATGGTTGTTTTCTTCTGAACATAATTTGAATTAGGTATCCATCTACACACCGGAAAACCTGATGATTCTAACATTTGAATTTTGTCACCGCCATAGAGAAGTGGCGCAATAATATGTCCTGCGTTTGAATATTTAAGCTCTCCTGTATCCAAGTTAAGTACCGCCATCCAAGCTGTAATGTACAAGTGCTCTTGTATGTCCATTTTCATGAATCTTTGCCAAACTTCTGTCAAGACTTCTGCTGGATTTATTTCATCTAATTGACTTTCCATAACAGACCTTACTGTCTGTGAGAAGAAAACGGTCAACATTGCAGCTGAAACTCCATGTCCAGATACATCTGCGATATAAAAAACTACCTCATTTTCATTAGTAAAGAAAATATCATAGAAATCTCCACCAACATCCTCACATGGCAGGTACATCATATCAAAGCGTATTCCATTTCTTGCCTTGATATCATATGGAAGCATTGACTTCTGCAGTGTGCTTGCAAGTTCTAGATCATTTCTCAATAGTCTATTTTGTGCTGTAAGTCGTTCTTTAAGACGACTTTCTCCCGTTACATCTGTCCATACTTCTAGCACATGTTCAATACTATTGTTATCTTCCCTAATCGGAGATAGCG
Organism: Clostridiales bacterium; assembly: GCA_023139005.1. GTDB lineage: Bacteria > Bacillota > Clostridia > Christensenellales > UMGS416 > JAGLOK01. The sequence continues at coordinate 3,101 of JAGLOK010000289.1, forward strand.
CAACATTATAAACTCTTCCATTGAGCTCATAAATCATGTTTTGAGGTCGACCTTGTTCAAAACTATTTTTTGCATAGCAAATATCACAGTCATTCTTGCCCATCATACCCGGGCATTTCCTATCTTTTTTTGTACCAATGACACGTTCCATTTTAGAGTTTGAAAAAACAACATTGCTTTTATCATCTACTACACAAACCATTTCATTCATTGATTCTATAATATGTTTCAGCAAAGTTATGTTTTTCTTTGTATTTTCCATTATTCACTCTTTCTAGCAATAAATATAAGGTTGCTACCCTATATGGTAATAATATAATACTTTATATCATAACGCAAAGAAATTAGTATAATATTCTTTAAGTTCATTGATAATACATAAGTTAATAGATATAATTATATGTATATTAAATAAATGATTTGAAATCGGAGACATGAATGAAGAACATCATATTGACAGGTGGCGGTACAGCAGGTCATGTAACCCCAAATATCGCACTAATCCCATTGCTTAAGGATGCTGGTTATCAAATATATTATGTCGGCTCTAAAAATGGGATTGAAAAAAATCTGATTAAACAAATCAACACTGTTAAATATTATGAAATTCCATCTGGCAAACTTAGACGGTACTTTTCTTTCAAGAATTTCATTGACCCTTTTAAGATTATTGCAGGTATCTTCAAATACTATCCATAGTAAAAAAAGTGAATCCACATGTATGCTTTTCAAAAGGTGGATTTGTCTCTGTACCTGTTGTATTGGCATGTGCTCTGAAAAAAATCCCTATAGTAATCCATGAAAGTGATATTACACCAGGTCTTGCAAACAGGATATCACAAAAGTACTGCAAGGTAATGTGTACTACATTCCCAGAAGCTGCAAAGGCAGCCGGAGCAAAGGCGATTGTAACCGGCTCTCCAATTCGTCCGGAAATCTTAAATGGAGATAAAATCCGAGGAATGATACTCTGTGGTTTTGAAAAAGGACGCCCCGTTCTGCTAATTATGGGTGGTTCTTCAGGTGCAAAAACGCTCAATGAAGCAGTAGATAGCATTCTCGATCTTTTGATAGAGAAGTTTCAAGTTATACATATTCGCGGCGAAGGGAATACAAAACCAGAGTTGGATTTAAAAGCAGGTTATCAACAATATGCATATGTAAAAGAAGAACTACCCCATCTGATGGCAGCGGCTGACCTATTCTTATCGCGTGCGGGTGCAAATGCTATATTTGAGTTTGCAGCACTATCAAAGCCAATGTTACTTATCCCCTTACCAACAAATGCAAGTCGTGGAAATCAGACAAGAAATGCTAACTCTTTTGAGGAAAAAGGATGGGCAAAAGTACTCCTCCAAGAAAACATGAATGATGATACATTGTTAAAAACACTATTAGAAACTCTCAACAGTTCAAATGTTATTATAGAAAAATTAAATGAATATGATATATCCAATGGATTGTATCGACTGTTTCAACAAATCATTTTGAATGCAAGACTATGAAATTATTCAATTAGCTGCTTTTTCCGTAATGACGCTAATACCGGATTCATTGATTGAAAAAACTATAGTTCCATTTTCAAAAGTAGTGTATACATTTATATTTCTTTC
>JAGLOK010000029.1 GCA_023139005.1 Clostridiales bacterium
CTGGATGTTTGGTGCATTTATAGAGGGAGCTGCAGGCTTTGGAACTCCTGCTGCACTTGCTGCGCCGTTGCTTGTAGGACTTGGATTTCCCCCACTTGCAGCTGCAATGTCAACATTAGTATTCAACACATCTCCTGTAGCATTTGGAGCTGTAGGGACGCCCACTCTTGCAGCGATTGCACAAGTTGAGCCGTATCTTGCAAGTGGAGAGATAATAAACTTTGGGCAACAACTCACAAGATGGGTAGCAGGACTACATGGAGTTGTAGGCCTCTTTATGCCGCTTGTCGGACTGATGATGATTACGTTCTTTTTTGGAGAGAAAAAATCTATAAAACCAGCACTTAAAGCAGCACCATTTGCATTTTTTGCAGGCATTTGTTTTGTAGTACCTATGAATGTATTTGCGTGGTTCATGGGACCGGAGCTAGCGAGTATGTTGGCTGGTTTTTTAGGATTGATATTGGTTGTTCTTGCAGCAAAAAAAAGGTTTTTAACACCGAAAGATAATTGGGATTTTGGAGAAAAGCATAAAATAAAGATGTTGCAAAAAGACCAAACAGCAACCATGTCTATGAAACGCGCATGGCTACCATATATCTTGATTGCAGGATTACTTGTCATTACAAGACTACCACAACTCCCGTTCTTGCAATGGATAAAGTCAGTACAATTTATCGTCCCAAATATTCTTAACTCAGGACTGGACTATCAGATGAAACCGTTATTTATTCCGGGAGTTATGCCATTCATGTTTGTTGCAGTACTCACAATATTCATGCATAAGATGAAAAAAAAGCAAGTACAAAAAGCATGGAGTGATACTGTCAATCAAATCGCTGGAGCAGCAGTTGCTCTGATTTTTGGAGTTGCAGTTGTGCAAGTCATGCTAAACTCTGGAAATAATACATCAGGAATGGATTCAATGCTAACAACCATGGCGAAAGCGCTTGCTGATATCAGCGGTGCAGCGTATCCAATTTTCTCACCATTTTTGGGCATGTTGGGAGCATTTATTTCAGGATCGAACACAGTATCAAACATACTCTTTACATCTCTTCAATATGAAACAGCAAACATGTTGGGACTATCCAGCGTACTCATTGTTTCCTTACAAGTATTGGGCGGTGGAATAGGGAATATGATTTGTGTCAATAATGTTGTTGCAGTTTGTGCAACAGTGGATATAACAGGAAAAGAAGGAATGCTAATAAAGCGAAACATAATTCCGAGTTTGGCATATGCACTTATTGCAGGTATAATTGTATCTATAGTAATAGCGTTTCAATAGCGTAATATTAACAAAGGATGTTATAAATGAAAAATAGTGAAATAAAACTATCAGTAGTAGTACCGATGTACTTTGAAGAAGCAGTTGTTGAAGAATGCCATAGCAGACTTTCTGCTGTTGTATCCGATTATGATTATGAAGTAATTTATGTTAACGATGGTTCGACAGACAATACGCTTCCGATGTTGAAAGATATTGCAAGCAAAAATAATAGAATCAAGATTATAAGTTTTTCTCGCAATTTTGGGCATCAAGCTGCAGTTACTGCAGGCGTGAAGTACGCAACAGGTGACTGTATTGTTATCATCGATGCGGACTTGCAAGATCCACCAGAGATTATACCCGATATGATAAATCTATGGCAAGAAGGCTACGAAGTTGTGTATGCAAAGCGCAAAAAGAGAAAAGGGGAATCATTTTTCAAACGACTCACAGCAAAAGCATTTTACAGAATTCTAGGTTCGCTCACTGATACAAAGATTCCAAACGATACAGGTGACTTCAGATTGATCGATAGAAAGGTTGCTAATGCATTCAAACAAATGGGTGAACACAATCGCTTTATTCGCGGCATGGTTGCATGGCTCGGATTCAAGCAGATTCCCATCGAATATGTGCGCGATGTGCGATACGCTGGGGAAACAAAGTACCCACTAAAGAAGATGCTGAAGCTTGCGCTTGACGGCATCATGTCGTTTTCAACAAAACCAATTAAATTGGTAACAAACCTTGGTGCATTAACGTTACTCTTTTCTTTTGGGATAATAGTATATGTCCTAATCAGTAAGTTCACAGGAAATGCAATCTCCGATGGATGGGCATCTACTATGATTGTGATAACGATGTTATCAGGCGTTCAACTCATCTCTCTTGGTGTTGTAGGAGGCTATATCTCTAGGATATACGAGGAATCTAGAAACAGACCGATTTATTTGATATCAGAGGAAGTAAATATAGAAGAAGAGGCAGATGAAAATTAGGTTGGGAAGACAACTAGCACAGTAGATATTATTGAGAGCTTTGCTTGATCGGATATATAAAATAGTACCCACCAAATTTCTATGCTACGTGTAATAAAACAGAATTGAAGTAATAAAAAAGGGGCTGTCTGCTGGGACGGCCCCTTTGTATACGCTACATATTAGTTGATAATTGTAAGACTTCCTGATACAGAGTCAATCTCAATTTCTGGAGCGTTTTTATCACCAGTATGTCCTTCGAAATCCCCACCCTTCTGCCTGACTATAGTCAGTGGAGTATCGCAACGGAAGTTACCTGATAAGGAATCATATCTTACATAGAAGTTATCATTCTTTACTAATGTTAACTTCACGCTTCCGGACACTGTGCCAATATTGATGTCTTCTATCTTTTCAACGTCTAAAGTTACATCACCGGAAACAACATCAACTTTAATTGGAAAAGAGATTCCAGTAAGGTTAACATCAGAAGATACTCCGTCGACATCAACGCTTCCATCAGAGAAATGCCCAGAAACATCACCGGATACTGTACCTACACTTAAGCTATTAGCGTGCAATGTATCTGTTACAGTAGTACCGGATACATTTGTAATAGTAATATCTTCAAACATTATATCATCACAATCAAATACTACTTTTGATGATACGCCTCCCACGGTGAGGTCTTTGAAAAAGCTCTTTGGAATGTGAACATCAAGAGTCAAGTCTGATCTTGAAACACTGCTGTTTTTTGGATACTTGACAAAGATTTTTGCTGTACTTCCGGAGTTTGTTACTTCTAGTTCTATTTCACCATTTCTTGAAGTGTAATCCCCATAGAGATTTGCTTCTAATGTATCTCCATCAGTTTGGTAAACATTAATGCTGGCAGATATTGCAGATATTGATATTTTTGATTGCTTTCCTATCTCAATAGTCTTAGCAGAATTAATATCATAATCTTTTCCGGGTGCTGAATTGAAACCAAAGTCCCAGCTACGATTAAGCCATTTGACGCTCCAACTACTTGGATTATGAAGATCTTTATTATTTACTGCGATTGTAGCCACGATTGCTCCAAATATGATAAATACTGCAAGTGCAATTAGTGCTAAATGCCATATTTTAAACTTTTTCATCCTTTTATTCCTCCTACGATTATATTATAATGCATCTTTGCAAATCCTACAATAAATCTAATAAAGTATTTGCTCAAGTATGCAAGTCCAATGCTCATTGCAACAGTGAGACCCAATAAAGCAATAGCTGTCATTATTGCTAAGTAATAGGGTAAAGCAAATGAGAAGATTGCTAGCAATGGAGATATGAACAATGCTAATGCACTTACAAATAGACTCAATGGAATTGCCCAGAGTGATATTAGCACTGCAAATAAGCTTGCTACTATCGGAATAACTATCATTGCATCCAATAATAATAATCCCAGACCTACAAATATTCCGCGTCCTACGTTTTCAGGGATGCTTGTTTTCTCGCCTTTTTCTGCAGTAGTGAGGTATTGTTGTGCCAATTGCTTTGGATCACCTAACTCTTCTGCTACTTGTTCTGCAGTCTTTCCTAAGGATTCTCCATCTTTAAAGTGCTCTTCAAAGTCTGCAAGAATTTCTTGACGTGTGCTTAGGTTTAGAGGCATAAGGTGCCTTTTTAATTGTGTCATAAATATTTGTTTATTCATTATACAGCCTCACTTTCTACAAGGTTTTCTACACTTGTTACGAAAGTCTTCCACTGACCATGCAGTGAGTCTCTTTCTTTGTCCCCGTTGTCGGTTAGTTTGTAGTACTTTCTTGGGGGCCCCTCGTTACTCTCTCTTAAGTATGTTGTAACGAATCCATCACCTTTCAATCTTCGTAAGATTGGATATATTGTACCATCTGAAATATCTATAGTTTCAGATAGAGAGCTTGCAAGCTCATATCCATATCGATCGCCATGACCAAGTAGTGACAATACGCACAATTCGAGTACCCCTTTTTTGAATTGGATATTCATTTCTTCCTCCTTAATAATAAACAGTAGTGAATATTCACAGCTAGTGAATGATAAACACTACTGGCAATATACACCTAGTGAATTAAAATGTCAACATATATTCTCATAAATCTTTATTAGAGTTTCATTAGAAGATATAATGTGCTAGAATAGATTGAAAAAATAGTGGAGGATAAATACAATATGGGAAAGCAAAAAAACATGCTAATTGCACAATCGGGAGGACCTACTGCTGTCATTAATGCAAGCGTTGTTGGCGCTTATACAGCAGCTTTAGATCTTGGATTTGATAATATATATGCAGCGAATGAAGGCATACAGGGCGTTTTAAAAAATGAGATCATCGACGTAAAGGCAGCAGATCAACGTATCGTTGAAGGACTAAAATACACACCATCTGCAGGACTAGGATCATGTAGATACAAGATGTCAAAAGACATTGATGATCCTGATTACAAAAGAGTTTTTGACAAACTCCAGGAGCTAAACGTGGGTTATTTCTTCTATAATGGCGGGAATGATTCTATGGATACAGCAGATAAGCTTAACGATTATGCAGTC
>JAGLOK010000290.1 GCA_023139005.1 Clostridiales bacterium
CATCGATGTCAAATGTTACTTCGATTTGTGGCATTCCACGTGGTGCAGGCGCAATGCCTGAAAGTTGGAAACGACCCAATGTTTTGTTTCCTGTTGCCATTTCACGTTCGCCTTGCAATACATGTACATCAACGGATGGTTGATTGTCTGCAGCAGTCGAGAAAACCTGGCTTTTTCTTGTAGGAATGGTTGTATTTCTTTCAATCAGCTTTGTAAATACGCCGCCCAATGTTTCAATTCCCAATGATAATGGTGTTACGTCCAGCAGTAATACGTCTTTAACGTCTCCACCCAATACACCTGCTTGGATTGCTGCACCCACTGCAACACATTCATCAGGGTTAATGCCCTTGTATGGATCTTTGCCTGTGATACGTTTTACAGCTTCTTGTACAGCTGGGATACGAGTTGAACCACCAACTAGGATAATTCTGTCTACTTGAGAAGCGTTAAGTCCTGCATCTGCTAATGCTTTTTTTGTAGGACCTACTGTTTTTTCAACTAAGTCTGCTGTGATTTCATTAAACTTTGCACGTGTCAGCGTTAGGTCCATATGTTTAGGCCCTGAGCTGTCTGCTGTGATGAATGGTAGGTTAATGCTGGTTTGCATTACGCCAGACAATTCAACCTTCGCCTTTTCTGCAGCTTCTTTTAATCTTTGAAGCGCCATACGGTCAGAAGTTAAGTCAATACCATTGCTCTTTTTGAATTCTGCTGCCATCCAGTTAATTATCTTTTGGTCAAAGTCGTCTCCACCCAAGCGGTTATTTCCGTTGGTTGCCAACACTTCAAATACACCGTCGCCGATTTCTAGCAATGATACGTCAAACGTTCCGCCGCCTAGATCGTATACTAGTATTTTCTGGTTTTCCTCTTTGTCCATACCATATGCAAGCGCTGCAGCAGTGGGCTCATTGATGATACGTAGTACTTCAAGACCTGCGATTTTACCAGCATCCTTAGTTGCTTGACGTTGTGCATCAGAAAAGTATGCAGGTGTCGTGATGACTGCCTGTGTTACTGTTTCTCCAAGATACGCTTCTGCATCGGTTTTAAGTTTCTGCAAGATAAATGCAGAGATCTCTTGCGGACTGTAGTCTTTTCCGTTAATTTTCGCTTTGTAGTTTGATCCCATCTCACGCTTAATGGATGTAATCGTATTATCTGGGTTGGTGATTGCTTGACGCTTTGCCACCTGACCTACTAAGCGTTCGCCTTCTTTTGTGAATGCTACGATAGATGGTGTGGTTCTGCCGCCTTCAGCATTGGGTATAACCGTGGGTTCTCCGCCTTCTAAGACCGATACGCACGAGTTGGTTGTTCCTAAGTCAATTCCTATTATTTTAGCCATTTGTTATTCCTCCGTTAAATATTGATTAATTTTATATTTTGTTATTATTTGTTCTAATTCATGTAGTAGTTTCTTTGCTTTCTATTGTGTCTTACAAAACAGCGCTATTTCGCGACCTTTACCATCGAGTGTCTGATTATTTTCCCTCTAAGGCTGTATCCCTTTTGGAATACTTCCATGATGGTATCTTCAGGGTAGTCATTGTTTGCTACATCCTGCATAACTGCATGATGTAGGTTTGGATCAAACACTTTTTCCTCTGCTTCAATTTCTTCAAGACCCAGTGATTCAAGCACACCCAGCATTTGTGAAAAAATCATTTCCACACCTTCTTTAATGGATGTTACATATTCATGTTCGCTATCCACTTCGATTGCGCGCTCAAGGTTATCAATCACAGGAAGAAGTGCAGTGACTGCTTCTCTGATTCCGTCATTGATGCTTTCTGTACGCAGCGATGCATTTCTCTTCTTGAAGTTGTCAAACTCCGCTTTAGTACGCTGTGCCAATTCAAGATATGCATTTCTTTCATCTTGAAGCTTTTCAAGTTCTGTTTTTTCTTTTACCTTGCGTTCTTTTTTTGGTTTCTTTGCTTTCTTTTCTTCTTTTGCTTCTTCAAATTCAGACTGACAATCGCAATCCTCTTTACATTCTTCTGTACATCCACAATCTTCGTCTTCGACTACTTCATTGTCAATATTCTTTTCATTGTCTTTTTTACTTGTCATAAAACACCTTCTTGTATCTATTTTTGTCTTTCATCTAGAGTGGTTATATTATCACTCGTTCACATATAAGCTCATAACATTGCTCAAATTACTACTAATCAAGTCCAACGACTCGGTAACACGTGCATAATCCATTCGCATCGGACCGATCACGCCGATTGCACCAACAGAGCGTCCATGCACCTTGTAGGGTGCGGTGATGAGGCTTAAGTCATTGAGCCATTCATCTTGGTTTTCATCTCCGATTACTACACATTGTTCATGACGCAGTGCTTCGGTCATGAGTCGTTGCAAGCGTACTCTGTTATCGAACGTTGAAAGAAATCCTTTTAGCATTTCAATCTCGCTGTACTCCGGGAAGTTAAATGCACATGTTGTACCTTCAACCATAACGTCGGAGCCATCCGGCAGAACCAATGCATCCAGTATGCATTCTTCAATGGCTGCAAAGAGTTTGCTATCCATTAAGTACGCATCTTCAACGCTTCCTATGCGAGAGACATCAATGTCTGCAATAGAGTGTCCTGCAAATCGTGCAGTCATCATTGTTGAGATGGCGTTTAAGACATCATCGGTTACATTATCTGGTACTCGGATTACTGTTTGCTTAACCCGTGCAGTCGATGTCACGATGATGACCATTGCAGCACCCTTGATAATAGGAATAATCTGCAATCTTTTGAGTGTTGTACGCCGAAGCTGTGGCACCAGTGCGACAGCAGGTTGGTTGGTCAATGCGCTTATGAGTGATGCTGTGGACTTGATTAAGTTCTCCATGTCTCCAATGTGACGCATATAAAAGTTAGTAATACCCACTTTTTCATCCGGAGTGATTGCGTTATCTCCCATCAGCTGATCGACATAAATTCTAAAAGCTGATTGCGCCGGTACTCTGCCTGCGGAGGTATGTGGTTGCACAAGGAGTCCCATTTCTTCAAGGTCTGCCATTTCGTTTCGAATGGTTGCACTGGAAAGCATAGGTTCAAATTTCCGAGAAACGGTACGTGAACCAACCGGTTGTGCAGTCTCAATATAGTCATCAATGATGACTTTCAAGATATCCAGTTTTCTTTGGTCATAACTCATGTATTACCCTTCGTTGTTAGCACTCTCGCTCGTTGAGTGCTAATCACTAATACAAAGATATCATTTACTGATTATTTTGTCAATAGAGAAATCTATAATTGTGTGTAATGTTCATATATTTTTAATAAAACGAATTCGATTTAAATAAAGTGAATTTAAATCGAGTGTCTTGAAAATGGTCACGAACTCCGAATCAAAGATTCTCGTGCTTCCCTCCCATTTTCGCTTTTGTTGTACTGATGAAGTATATAGAAGGACTTCCACGGCGCATGTCCGTGAAAGTCTGATTTTTTTGCTTTGTATTAAGAAGGTTATACAATATTAGATACAAGAACTATGCTATCCGATAGTATATTCACTAAAGGCACTATTATTAGATAGATCTATTAACCTACTCGTCTTCAATGGGGCCAAGTAGTTCGTTTATTAATTGTCTTTTACAAATTGGAACCTCGACAGAAAAACGCACAAAAATTATAGCATAACCAATTAATAATGAACCAAGAAGCCAAGAAAATACTTCACTATTTACTGAATTAAAACTGTTGATAACGCTTATTATAATAACAATTCCTATTATCAATAAAGCAAAAATCACAAATAAAAACATAATCCAAAAAGGACGTATGCGAACTTTCACGTTTGTTCCATGCTTAGTGCTTTCAAAATCTCCCCTTATTACGAGTATAGTAGAAAATCGATACCGAATATTTGTAACAACCTTGAATCCGTCAGAATTACATTTGCCATGATAAACACCTCGACGAATACTATCATCTACCGCTTCAAATAATGCCTCTTTAGTCTCCTCCGTATGAAAGCAGTACTTTCTATTTAATATGCCCAATTCAATTTCTCCTTCATTACTTTTACAATAATCCATTATACCACTCACCCCCACAATATTCCAACATCACCAACAAAGTCCATGCTAGGCAAAACAAGAAGACCATAAACACAGCATACGCAACACCCCTCATGACAGTCGTGTGCATTGCATGTTAACCATGCAAGAGAAGCCCACAATCGCAAGAAAATCCACCTACAGCACCACAACACGAATTGCCTTTTAATCACATATACAGTATATTGTATAGTACTAAAACGTTTAAAAATGGTGCAAATCTGCATCATTTAATATATTAAGAATTTTTGAAAGGGTTTTTTATGACAAAAATTAAGATGACAACCCCCATCGTGGAAATCGATGGCGACGAAATGACTCGCGTACTATGGCAGATGATCAAAGATAAACTACTAACACCTTTTATCGATCTAAAGACAGAGTACTACGACCTCGGTTTGCAGCATCGTGATGACACAGAC
>JAGLOK010000291.1 GCA_023139005.1 Clostridiales bacterium
AATATTTTCATTTATTGCCCTCTTTGACGCCACGTGCCTTGAACACCACCACAACCGTTTGAAACAGTACCCATATATCAAATAATATAGAAACATTTTTCGCATAGCTTCCATCATATTGCGCTTTTTTTGCAATGGGAAGTTCATCACGCCCTTTGACCTGTGCAAGGCCGGTAATGCCGGGACGGATATCATTGGCGCCGTGTTTATCGCGCTCTGCAATAAGGTCATATTGATTCCATAGTGCAGGACGGGGGCCTACCAGTGCCATGTCACCTTTTATAACGTTGATCAATTGTGGAAATTCATCCAATGAAAATCTACGCATGAATCGTCCACTTTTTGTAATGTAAAAGTCAGGATCTGACAGCAAATGAGTGGGCGTATTTGCAGGTGCATCGTTGCGCATGGTGCGAAACTTATATAATGTAAAATGCTTCTTATTCTTTCCCACACGTTTTTGTGTGAAGAATGCACCACCTGGGCTTTCAAGGGAGATGGCAATTATTAAAATGAACATGAATGGTGAAAGAACAATAAAGCCCACGAGGCATATTAAAGTACCCAGTATAGGCTTTATCAGGTTTTTATATATTTTTTGCATATTGGTCTTAGCCGCCTACATCTGTCTTCTTTCTGTTCTTTAGATGATATATTTTTACGGCGTCATTATCCTCTTTGTTTTTTAGTTCATCACTGATTATACCAAACTCCGGCACTATTGACTTAATATATTCTATAACTTTGCCATCATCATCGTCAAGTAAAGATTTGAGCTTGTCTAATTTTTTCAATAGTCGATTGTATTCATAAAACTCTGGTTTTCCGATAAATATCTTTTCAAACTGGGTATGTTCCAGTTCTTCATGATCCAGTAATAACTCTTCATACATCTTCTCACCTGGACGCAAGCCTGTATAGACAATCTTGATATCATCTCCTGGAACCAATCCTGCAAGCTTAATCAAATCGCGTGCTAAATCATCGATTTTTACCATGTCACCCATATCCAGTACGAATATCGTACCATCGTCTGCAAGGCCGCCTGCTTGTAATACCAACTGTGCAGCTTCCGGGATGGTCATAAAGTAACGCGTAATATCAGGATGGGTCACGGTCACAGGACCACCGCGCTCAATTTGCTTTTTAAATAGTGGAATGACAGAACCGTTGGAGCCCAATACATTGCCAAAGCGTACAGCTGTATACTCTGTAGTGGACTGTGCGTTGATGGCGCTGACCACCATTTCGGCGACTCTTTTAGTGGCGCCCATGATGTTGGTAGGGTTTACTGCTTTGTCGGTGGATATCATAACAAAGCGCTCCACACCATGTTTGTTGGCAGCTTGTGCGGTGTTGAACGTTCCGAAGATGTTGTTTTTTACTGCTTCACCTGGAGAAAACTCCATCAAAGGTACATGCTTGTGCGCAGCAGCATGAAATACGATTTGTGGCTTAAAGTGATTGAACACTACATCCAATCGTTTGGCATCACGCACAGAGCCAATGACTACTTCTATATCGCGCTCAATGTGACGGCGACGCAATTCATGACGCAACTCAAATACTGAGTTTTCATAGATATCAAATAGTACTAGGCACTTTGGGTCATATTGTGCGATTTGACGACAAAGTTCTGAGCCGATCGAACCGCCTGCACCTGTTACCAATACTGTCTTTTCTGTGATATATCCTGCAATAGACTGCACATCAAGGTCAACAGGATCGCGACCCAATAAATCCTCAGGCTCAACTGCGCGTAATTGTGCAGTGGATGCCTCTCCACCCATTATCTCTCGCACTGATGGCATTAATGATATTCTACATTGTGTTTGAATACATTTTTTTAGAATTTGTTTGACTGTGTAGCTATCTGCTGATGGTAGTGAAATAATAATTTCTGAAGCGTCAACATTTTCGCATACTTCTAGTATATCATCAGTACCACCCATGACACGTACGCCACTGATGTTAGCATTGTGCTTTTCTTTACTATCATCAATCAATGCAACCACTTGTCCACGCTCGGGGTTGCGGTTGATATCCGAGATTAGCATGGTACCTGATTCTCCTGCACCTACGATAACGATTCGTCCACCGATACCACCGCGATTTCTTACGTACTCATGTTGCAAGTATCGAAGTACACGATAGCTCATGCGGATTGCCATAATACCCACAGTGATGATGACTGCGAAAAATATATGAACACGAAATGGTACTAACAATGCAGATGCAATGGTTTGTGTTATGATTAACAAAACGACATTGAATGCAATTTGTGCAAAAAAGATACGTAGCATTTCCTTGATGCTGGCATATTGCCACTTAATGCTATAGAGTTTAAATGCAAGGTTGACAATTACCAATATAGCAACTGTAATCAACAAGATAGGTAGAAAAGAACTAGCGATTCGTGTATAGTCTTTTTCCAAATCCAAGTGACTACCCAGCATAATATATAAAGATATATATACAGAGCAAACGCCCCATACCATATCCATGAAAACTAACGCGAGTTTTCTTGATAGTTTCTCAATCATAATGCTCCTCGTAACAAAAACGTAAAGTAATGTTAATCATTACAAAACATTTTATCATAGTTTATCGATGGTTTCAATCACCATCTAAATGGTGCATGCGGTATCTACACTTTTGAACGGATATCTTTTCCCATAAGCGGGAGTATCATCGTACGGTTTTTGTCAATCAATCGAGAAAAAACACGTGAACCATAGCGCTCTTCAATTTCTTCTGCAGAAAGATTGGTCGAAATGATCGTATGGCGACTCCTTCTAACGCGCTCATTGAGCACATTAAATAAAGTTGGACAGGTAATGTTATTAAGCACTTGTTCGCTACCCAAGTCATCAATTAACAATAAATCCACACTGCGCATCATGTTGAGTGCACCGGAGTCTGATTTTTTGATTTCATCAAATGCAGCCTCATTAATTGCAAAAGAAGTGATCATCATGGCGCTAAAGCCTTGTTTGATTACCTCATAAGCCAAGGAATTCAGACAATAGCTTTTTCCCAGACCGACCCCACCTGAAATCAGTAACTGTTGTCTGTCACAATTAGGAAATGACTTAGTCCATGAAGTCATATAATTGAGCAGCTTTTCCATCTGTTTTTTCTGTGTTAAGTTGCCATTTTCCATAGTGCTATCATCAAATAGTTCTAAGTTGAAGTTTTCAATTGTTTCATGATCGTTAATATTGGAGCCTTCCAGCATATTTTGCGCAGCCTCTGCAATGACACAGGTACAGTATCTTTTGTGGACATTACCCACATATCCTGTATCGTTACACAACGTACATAATGGTTGATATTCAAGATCAGATGCGCTGACATTCTCTTTTTCTAGGCATTTATTTAAACTTGATTCATATTGCTGATAGAGATTATCGTACTCTGATTTGCAATGCCCTTTATCTTCTGCAGTGCGTGCATCCATTCTCATTTGCGCATATTTTTTGCGAAACTCTAGAAGCTCGGGATATTTTTCAAATATGTTGTTCATGATGGTGTCTGCCTTAACCTGAAATACATCAATTCTCAATTGATACTTCTTTAAGACATCCAGCATTAATGGATTTTTAGCCATTATAGTTCCTCCCAAGAATTGTACAGATTGAAGTAATCATCTTTTGGAAGTTCTTTTTCTTTTTTAGAAGAAGTAAATGCAACGGAGGTTTGCTTTTGTGCCTGCTGTATGGTTTTGATGCCTTGCTCCACCCAGTTAGATAGAATTCTATCTGCATAGACCATTTTATCTTTGGCGTTTTCTGCCTTCTTGCAGGCAAGGTCAATCAACTTCTTCGGAAGCTCTTTTTGTATCCATGAAAGATATATCCTTCGTTCATAGTTTTTGGGTGCACGGTTTTCTTCCCATGCTTCAAGCAATAAGGATACTTGCTGCGCAGAGGCTTTTATAGTAGCCATATATGCATCGATTTTCTTGTCAGATATCAAAACTTGCTTGTGCCAACGTATGAGTGTGTTGTTTAAGTCATCCGGGCTTTTATACCCTTCATGAGACAGTGCATCAGCTGCTGTAAGCAGTGCATATTGAGAAAAGCCCATATTGCGCCATCCTTCATAGCGCTTCATACGTTCATCGGTCAATCGCAAACCACCAAGACGAGAATAGATTTCTTTGGCATTTTTCCTATGCCCTTCATTTTCCATAAAATACTTAACAGCATCATTAGCGGATTTTATATTGTTTTTATATAGCTTCTCGATTAAAGAGTCGAGGTACTTGTAGTTGGGGTTGTTAATACCAGTCATCTGTTTTTGTGCTTCACGGATGGCATCTTTGTGAACATTATAGTCTTGCGTCCATTTTCTATATAGCTCCACTTCATCTGCTGTGGGTAGACGATTCATGTTCCATGTCTTGAGCACTGCTGTTGCACCCGACATCTTGGTATCTGTTTGATGAATATAGTCTTCAACTTGTGTGTAGGTGGTTAGATCTTGATCGTAGATATCGCTTAACACTTTATTGACATAACTAAAGCGAATTCGTTCTCCCTTCATGGAGACACACCAATTAGTAATTAGTATGATTACTTCAGGAGGAACTTTCCATTCGTCAACCCATTCCATAACAAAGTTGATTTCGCTGGGACCGAGGAGCCTTTTTCCACCGAATATCTTTTGTAATGCTAGCACTAATGGTTGATGGGTATATAGGTTCACACGAGGACCTTTTGTCTTTTGCATGGTTTTTTTGATGTTTAAGAAACTAACCTCATATGGTCTGCGGCTTAAGATCTCAACTAAGCCAAACTGTGCCCAATAGGTAAATGCTTGCTTCACTTCATCGTCTGATATGGATAGGTCACTAGCCATACGACTGATGGTATAGTTTTCTTTTGCATGATAGCATTTTAAAAGACCCAACAAATACACCTTGACATATTCGCCAGGGGCATTTTGCATATACTCGAGTATGAAAATGTTTTCAATGGGGGTGATATCATAGAGTTCATTCCCCTCTTGAAAGGATACGATTGGCATGCTGTTCTCCTAAACTTCTTAGAGCAATATAATATCATATATAGTCTGCAATATAAACGATTTTTACTATCTAAAATCCACTTGTGGTTAGAGCAATTTTGAGTAACAACATATGGTATATCATGCAATGTTTTTTAGTGATTTGATATCATTAAACTCAAAATATGATACAATAATGCAAACAAGGAGAATTGTTATGTATGATAAATACGACCCATTATTTTGGCAAACGATGGAGCAATTGATTGAAAAATCAAAACTTGTAATCGATAGATGCAAAGATACACCCCATTCTAGATATCCAGATTTCATTTATCCGGTGGATTATGGTTACCTTCAAAACACACAATCGATGGATGGCAATGGTATTGATGTATGGTATGGGACATTAGAAGATAAAAGACTTGACTCAATCATCTGTACCGTTGATGTATTCAAAAATGACTCTGAAATCAAATTACTCATTGGATGCACTGATTTAGAAAAAGAAAAGATATATAAGCTTCATAATCAAAACAAATACATGAAAGGGATATTCATACAAAGAGATAGATGAATGTAGTCTCATGTATACGCCAATTATGGATATTTTAGGTGAAATACGTATAGTAACCAGACAACAAATCACAAACCACCTATTCATTTGACATTGTTTATTTCACAAATTGTTGATACAATATCAACTGAGCAGATTGCTCAACAAAGGAGATGAATAATGAAGATTGGTTTTGATCAAGAGAAGTATTTAAAAGAACAGACGCAGTATATTTTGGAGCGCGTTGACAACAATCACAAGCTGTATCTTGAGTTTGGTGGTAAGCTATTTTCAGATTATCATGCAGCGAGGGTATTACCAGGGTTTGATGTCAATGCAAAGGTGAAGCTTTTAAAACAACTCAAAGACAAAACAGAGATCATTATTTGTGTATACGCAGGAGACATTGAAAAAAACAAGATCAGAGCCGATTATGGTATTACATACGATATGGACGTCCTGCGTCTCATCGATGAATTGCGTGCGTTGGAATTGGATGTGAACTCAGTCGTCATTACCCGATATCAAAAGCAGCCTTCTGCCAAGATTTTTATAGAAAAACTCAAAAGACGTGGCATTAAGACATACAAACACAAATTTACTAAAGGCTATCCCACGGATGTGGATACCATCGTTAGCAAAAACGGCTATGGCGCCAATCCTTATATTGAAACAACAAAGCCACTGGTAGTAGTCACTGCACCCGGTCCCGGAAGTGGAAAGCTGGCTACATGCTTGTCACAGCTCTACCATGAGAACAAGCGAAACATCCAAGCTGGCTATTCCAAGTTTGAGACATTTCCCATATGGAATCTGCCGCTGAATCATCCGGTAAACACTGCATATGAATCTGCAACAGTAGACTTGAAGGATGTCAACCAAATCGATTATTATCACCTTGAAGCATATGGAGAAAAGACGGTTAACTATAATAGAGATCTTGAAGCATTCCCTGTACTCAAAAGAATACTAGAGAAAATCACAGGAGAAGAATCGATATATAAGTCTCCGACGGATATGGGTGTCAACAGAGCAGGATTTGGAATTACCAATGATGAAGTGGTGCAAAATGCTGCAAAACAAGAAATCATTAGAAGATATTTTAAAAGCTATAGTGAGTACAAGAAGGGCCACATTGACTTGGAGACTGCACAAAGAGCAGAGCTCATTATGAAAAGAGTCGATCTGACACCCGAAGAGAGAGTGGTTGTTAAGCCTGCGAGGAAAAAGGCCGGAAAGAAGATCGGCACAGCACTTCAACTACACGACGGAAGCATCGTCACCGCCAGAGGCTCACACCTCATTAATCCTTCTGCAGCACTCATACTAAATGCAATTAAGGTATTGTCACATATTCCGGATAAGTTAGACTTAATCTCCCCTTCAATATTTGAAACAGTGATTCAATTTAAGAAAACGATACTAAACAACAAGAATCCACAGCTCAATATTGAGGAAGTATTGATTGCATTGAGTATAAGCTCCAACACCAATCCAACATCAAAGTTAGCATATGAAAAGCTCTTGGAATTAAAAAACTGTGAAGTGCACAGCACAGTAATATTGAGTCAAATGGATGAATCCATGTTCAGAAGACTAGGCATTAACTTCACATGTGATGCACAGTTTGCAACAAAAGACTTATTCTATATATAAAGGAAGTGTAGTATGCGTCTCGTTTTATTTTATTTTTCCGGTACAGGAAACACAAGATATATTGCACACCACCTATGCAATCGACTTAATGAAAGTGGATATACTGCAAAAGCTGTTTCAATTGAAGGTATTAACTTCACAGATGCACAAGAGTTGATTGACAATGCATCTGCAGTTGGTCTTGCATGGCCCATTTACGGGTCAGACCTTCCAAATAATATGAAGCAGTTTATCAAAGCGATGCCCGTTGTTGAAAACAAACCGCTATTAACTTTCTGCACACAAATGTTATTTTCAGGTGATGGTGCAGTCGTTATGCGACACGAGCTTGAGAAAAAGGGATATGTTCAAAAATGGGCACTACAGTTTAATATGCCAAACAATTATGTAGCAGCCGGTGTCCCACTAAAGAGTAGTGCTGATTATGCACTACATGAAGAAAAGTATCTAAAGACAGCACGCAAAAAGATTGATATATTGGCAGATAGTATCATAAAAAAGAAAGATCATATCAAGCAAGCGACAATATTCAATACCCTGCTTGCTATGAGCCAAAGGCCTTTTTATAAATACATTGGACATAATATGGTTACCAAAATGTTTGGAGTCAATGATCAATGCACAGGGTGCAAGCTTTGCGCACAAATGTGTCCTATGAATGTAATCAAAATGGAAGATGATAAGGCTGTGTATGTTAATCAAGAAAAGTGTTTAGCATGTTTTAGATGTTCAAACTTTTGTCCTGTTTCAGCGATTACCGTACTAAATAAGGTCAAACAACCACATTATAAGGGACCGGATGAGGAAACCTACAAAGCCATTATCACCAACAGAAAAGCATAAACAAATTTTTATTATAGTAAGCAAAATTCGGAGGTAATATATGCCCATATGGCAATCAATAATATTAGGACTTGTTCAGGGATTAGGTGAGTTTTTACCTATATCATCATCAGGGCACTTGGTGTTGATGCAAAACATCTTTGGAATTGATGGTGGAGAAGTGATCTTTGATACATTGCTACATGTCGGAACATTGGTTGCGATTGTCATTGTTTTGTGGAAAGACATCATCGACATTATCAAGAAACCAATTCAAAAAAAGACACTGATGTTAATCATAGCAACAATCCCTGCTGTTATCGCAGCATTATTTTTTAAAGACTTCATCACAGAAGCATTTTCAGGAACATATTTAGGTTGGGGATTTTTAGTGACAGCAGTGGTGTTATTGGTTCTAGGCAGAGCAAAAAAAGAGGAAGAAGCGGATGATTCGCTCAATACTATCAACATTAAGCAAGCGGGATTGATGGGAATATTTCAAGCCATTTCTATATTGCCAGGGATATCGCGCTCAGGCTTTACCATTTCAGGAGGACTAGCAAGTGGTGTTTCGCGAAAAAAGGCGGCACGATTTTCATTCTTGATGGCGGTTCCTGCCATACTGGGTTCTTTGGTATTTAATCTAAAAGATATTTCAGAGATTGGATCTGCAA
>JAGLOK010000292.1 GCA_023139005.1 Clostridiales bacterium
AGTATCACACCAATCATAGTAAGTATTACTCGATGGTAATATTCTTGAAAACATAATTAGGTATGGATTGAATAACTCATAGTTTTCAACAAAAAAATCATAAACCTTAAACATATCAGTATAATTATCATAACAACAATTGAACCATAATGGTTTTGTGATTTTTCTTTTCTGTTTATATTTTTGTATTTTCTTAATATTTTCTAAAACTATTTCGAAAGTAGGATTACCTGATTTCGTAATGCGATTTCTATCATGATTTTCCTCATTTCCATCCAAGCTAAACCCAATATAAAAATCATTATCAACAAGATAAGTAATAATCTCATCACTAAAAATAGTTCCATTAGTTGTAACATAAAATTGCAAGCTGTCTATTTTGCTTTTAGCATATTCCGTAGCTTTTTTTAAGATTTTATAGTTTAGTAATGGTTCACCACCATAAAATGATAAGCATGGTTTATTTACCATACCACTTTGTTTTCTAGAATTATATAATTCATAAAAGATATCTATTGATTTTACTACTGTTTGATAACTCATACTATCCAATGAATATTCAATTTCTTTGGGATACTTATCTGAGTAGATACAGTATTCACATCTAAGATTACAATCTTCTGTTAATACTAAAATAAGGTGAGCCGTGCTTGAGTTTTCTGCTAATTTTTCTACTGAAGTTTCAAATGGTATTTTTATACCTTCGCAAAAAATTCCATTCTTTAAGTAAGATTGAACATGGTTGTATTTTATCATGAATCTATCCATATCAATATAACTTTTATTTTTATACTTATTATAAATATCAGTAGGTTTGTCCTGCAAGTGGTTCAAGATATGTAAAATAAGGTCGTCTCTTGGTATGATATAGCCAGTATTACCATCAAACAAATATTTATTACTTTTAGTTTCAAACTCTAATATATTAATCTTTCTTACCTCCAAAATAGAATTATAACAAGGAACATTATTATTTTCAGTATATTCTTTTAGATAATGTTTAGCTTATTTATTGATTTAGTTATTTAGTGCCTAAATCAAATACATCAATGTTCCAGCTGCAATTGTAAAACCGCCGCCAAATCCGCATCCAAAAATGCAACCAAATAAACAAGCCCAGCCACCAACACCTACTTCTGATTCCATGTTTTCTACTATTGCTTTTTTATTAATAACTTTCATATAAAATAAGTCTCCTTTCTATGTTTAGTATTCATTCTATGTTCCTTGTTAAACTTGTAGATTCTCTTGTTATATAAATTAGTCGTAACGTATGCTAGATACTTGGAAAATTATTGTATAATATATTGCATTTTATGTCAACTGTTTTATTATATGTCTATTAAGTTCTTCTTTTCTTTATTTTCCTCTTTATGATTTTTATGTTTTTCTTTGTCTTTCTTCTAATATATCCTCTATATGTTAGCCATTTGTTTATTGGTAATAGTTGCATGTTTTACATTATTTGTGGATTCTCATGAATCTTATTCTCAATTTTTGTAAATATTCACCATTGTAATCCATTTGCTCACCACTCCCCATAGTGCTAAAATAAATATAAGCAAATAATGGAGGTTAATTATGAACATCAACTTGAAGATTGAAAAGACCTCGAAAACAATATTGGGCGAATGTCCACTGTGGGACTATAGAACTGAAACGCTGTACTATGTCGATATCAAAGGACAAAGCATCCGCAAATATAATCCTGAGACTAAAGAAGAACATGTCATTCCTACGCCCCAACCTGTGGGCGCTATTGCGCTATGCAATGATGGTAGGATGCTTGTTGCGATGGAAGATGGCATATACTACTTGGAGGACAAGAAGTTTTACATGGCGCACGATGAATGTGAAATCGACGGCGACCGCTTTAACGACGGCAAGGTAGGTCCTGATGGTCGATTCTATGTTGGAACAATGGGCACTGATGGCTCAGGTGCATTCTACAGACTTGATGGAAACGGACAGCTTGATAGACTCTTTGGCAACGTTACGACATCAAACGGCATGGACTGGTCGCACGATGGTAAGACGTTTTACTATATCGATACAGCACTATCGCGCGTGGATGCATTTAATTTTGATATTGAAAGCGGTAGAATATCCGGTGGCGAAACTGTGTATGACTTTAAAACTGAACGTCCAGATGGCATGTGTATCGATGAAGATGGATACCTCAACATTGCACTATGGAGTGGTGGCAAAGTAGTCATCATCGATCCTGTACGCGGCAAGAAGGTGGATAAAATCATCATCCCTGCAACACATGCTACCTGCCCTGCATACGGAGGTAAGACAATGGATACGATGTATATCACATCAGCATCTTTGGGCATGACGAATGAACCCACGGAAATCCTAGCAGGAATGCTGTTTTCAGTTGTGATGCCACGAAAAGGACGAAAGACCTATTTGTTTGGATAGATGATAAACTAAATAAATTCATTTAACCACTCTCATATGAACTGACCCCAAAAGTTGGACAGACAAAACCTTTTGGAGGTGCACTTCACTAACGGGTGGTTTTATTGTTGCCAATTTTAAATATTTATTTGCTCTACTTGTTCTCCTTGACAAATTATATACGAAATAGTACAATGCATTAACGGTGTTAATTAACACCGTTAATGTAAGTGAGGTAATATGAAGAATATTGATAATGATTTTAAAGAAAAGATACTTTCAACAACTTTAGAACTAATAGACCAAAACGGTGGCGCACTGAATGTAACCCTACGACAGGTAGCACGTGAGGTTAATTGCTCTGCACCAAATATCTATAACTACTTTGCAAGCTTTGATGATTTGCTAAATTCAGTATTGATAAAAATATGTGATAATTTCACACAAAGCATGCAGGAACAATTATTATTGGCTAAATCCTCAGAGGATATTCTTGTTACAGCTTTCACTTCCTTTATATCATACATTCTAGATAATCCATCCAGAGTCAACTTCTTCTACTTTGAGCGGTTAAGTTTTGATGTACACGAGAGTACTCAAGGGGTTGCCGAGGGTGTAGGTCACGGCATGGCAACTCTACTCGTTGAAGGTTCAGATGGTGCTATCACAATGAATAAGGCTCAAGATGCAAGTTCTATTCTACATTGGTATATCATAGGACAATTATCTGAATACGTCACAGGAAGAATTGACATTACTAACAAGGCGGAGTACATAGATACTTTAGTTGCAACGTGTAAAAATCTACTTATTAAATATACATCAGAGGTGGGAAAATGAGAAAAGCAAAGAAGCAAGTTATAGTACTGTGTGTCGTTCTACTAGTTGTCCTTGTCACTATGTCGATAGGCGCAATACTGCTAGATGATGGTGGTGCTCCATATGAAACAACTTCATTGCGGGGTGAGAAAGTGCAGATCTATGGAGGCAACGGATTATATAAATTTGATACCGTGGACAAAGCATTGATGATGAGAGCGTATGACCTTTACTATCTATGTATCGGTGCTGCAATAATGCTATTGGGATTGGTATTATATATCATGAATAAAATGACTGGCTTTTTCATATTAATATCGTCTCTGTTCTTCCTAATTTACAGCTTTATAATAACTAGCATAGGTACAGCCTTCAATGAATTCTTTTTACTCTACATGCTAATGTACATATTAAGTATTTTTACTGTGGTGTTACTGATAAAAGATGTTACATATGAAAAAATAGCAAAGTCTGTATTGCCGAGATTACCCATTAAAACTCTTGCAATATTCACCTTGCTTTTAGCTTCTTATTTTATAATCAATTGGCTTATCATCGACTTTGAAGTACTGATAAACGGGACAATCCATCCAGACGTCAGTATATACACGACAAGTGAGTTGAACGTAACTGATCTTAGTATTTATGCAGTGCTATCGGTGACCGGTGCTATTATGTTACTGAAAAGAAAACCTTTAGGTGCAATATTTAGCATAGGTATAATCATTATGGCATTTCAAACATTAACCGCCCTTACGATATATATATTGTTAAATGCAAAGTATCATGAGATAGGCATAGTAGGAGAAGATTTACCGTTAATTATATTTGCTGTGGTTTGCTTTATATTTAGCATAATTGCACTTATGAGTATTAAGGGCTGCAAAATCAAAGAAGATTGTTAATTCTTTAAAAAAAGGACTGTATTAAAAAAGACCCAGAGCTTTGGCTCTAGGTCTCCTCTTTAGTTGTGTTTTAGAATCCTTTTAGTACGTTACCTAGTGCTAGGAGTACAAATGCGATTATTGCTACCCATACTGCGCTTATGAAGCTGACTGAGAATACACCCAGTGCCATAAGTACAGCTGCGATAGCTATAATGACTGCAATCCAGAATACGATTTGTTTTGGGGCTGATAATTTCATAATAATTCCTCCGTTAAATATATTTGTGTTGAAATCAACACAGTCAGATTATATCAGACATATTGTAACTGTTCAAACATTTTTAACACGAATCTATAGTTTTTTAGTAAGATTTACAGTTTTGTTAAAATGCTGTTATTTTTCTATGACTAATTACATGTAATTATTGATATTTTGTATCGATTTTCTTACAATTATCTTGCTTCGCATTCCATATAATGGCTGTACTATTTCAATGATCCAAACAATCCACGGATTAACTTTTTGCCGAACTCGCGACCGATGGTTGTTCCGGCGGATGATAGCGTTTTACCGAATACAGAGCTCTTGAACTTTCGAAGCTTTCTATCCATCTCTTTAGCTTCAGCTTTCCTTTTCTTCTCTGCTGCTTTCAGTGCTTTGCCCCGCTCATTCTTCTCCATCTCCTGCTGCTGTTTGAGTTCTAGCTCAGCCTGTATGATATCCGTCTTTTTAGCACGCGTAACCAATACTTCATAGGCTGATTCGCGATCGACTTCGGTATCGTACACAGTGCCCATTGGAGAATTTGCAATCACTTGTTTGATGGCTTCATCATCAGCAGGACCAAAAGCACTCTTTGGAGGCAGAACCCATACTCTTTGGACGACACTCGGAACACCCTCTTCATCCAAGAATGATACGAGCGCTTCACCTACTGCAAGCTCTGTAATGACCGACTCAATATCAAGATCAGGGTTTTGTCTGAATGTTTGTGCTGTAGTGCGAACCGTCTTTTGGTCTTTGGGTGTATAGGCGCGTAGCGCATGCTGTATTCTATTTCCCAACTGTCCCAATACTGATTCGGGAATATCCGTCGCAGCTTGTG
>JAGLOK010000293.1 GCA_023139005.1 Clostridiales bacterium
GTTGCAGAAGTTTTAGTTGAAAATTATCCAGTGCCAATGAAGATAATGGGCATTAGCGATTCATTTGGCGAATCTGGCCAATATGATGATTTATTGAAGAAATTTGGACTAACTGCAGCGAACATCACACGAAACGCACAAGAATTATTATCTAGAAAATAAGAAGGGATTTATTTGAAATTTTTTGTTGATACGGCAAATATTAAGGAGATAATGGAAGCCCAAGAATGGGGTATAGTGGATGGTGTGACAACAAACCCTACGCTTTTAGCCAAGGAAAAGGAAAATCCTCTGGATGTTATCAAAGGAATCGTGAAAACTGTAAATGGACCTGTTAGTGTAGAAGTGATTAGCACCGACAGTAAGAATATGGTTGTTGAAGGAAGGGGATTTGCAAAGATTGCCGATAATATTGTCATTAAAATACCCATAACCAAAGAAGGGTTGAAGGCAACAAATGTACTAAGCAAAGAAGGTATTAAGGTAAACGTAACTTTGATTTTCTCAACCAACCAAGCTATTCTCGCGAATAAGGCAGGCGCAGCCTATGTTAGTCCTTTTATTGGAAGATTGGATGATATTGGAAATGAAGGTGTGAATATAGTAAAGGATATTGTGAAGATATTTAATATACATTCGGCTTCCACTGAAGTAATTGTGGCAAGCATTAGACAGCCATTGCATGTAACCGAAGCGGCAAAGATAGGGGCTCATATTGCAACTATACCGTTCAATGTGCTGGAGAAAATGGTGTATCATCCATTGACTGACAAAGGTCTTACAATCTTTTTAGACGATTGGAAAAAAATAAAAAAGAGGGTCTGAAATGGAAAATGCTATAAAATCTCAATTAAAAGAAAGTATTGATATCAAATCAAAAATAATCGAAGGGTTTACAGATCAGATAATCAACATTATCAAAGCGATTATCACTTCATATAAGAACGAGGGGAAAGTAATTCTTCTTGGTAATGGAGGTAGTGCTGCTGATGCACAGCATATAGCAGCTGAATTTGTTGGGCGTTTTGCAGTTAATCGACCGCCATTGCCTGCTATAGCATTGACCACAGACAGTTCAATCCTTACAGCTGTGGGTAATGACTATGGATTTAATAAGATTTTTGCCAGACAGGTGGAAGCTATTGTAAATGAAAATGATGTAGTAATTGGAATTAGTACCAGTGGAAACTCTCCTAATGTATTAGAAGCACTTAAAGTAGCTAAAGGCAAGGGAGCCACAATTATAGGATTCAGCGGAGTGGGGGGAAAACTATCCGATATTGTTGATATATCATTCAATGTGCCTTCAAACAATACCCCACGTATTCAAGAAGTGCATATCACTGTGTTGCATATTATCTGTGATCAAGTTGAGAAAAGGTTTTTAGAGGGGATTGGTCATTAATCGCGCAGTATTTTTGGATCGTGATGGTGTGATAACTCAGGATCCGCCACATTATGCACACAGACGCGATCAATTTGCACTTATATCTGGTTCTGCAGAAGCTATCAAACTATTGAATGAGAATGATTTTAAAGTTGTGGTAGTGTCCAATCAGTCTGGTGTAGCAAGAGGATATTATGCTGAAGCTGATACGAACATTTTCAATCAACTGATGTGTGATGAATTGGAGAAAAAAGGTGCACATATTGATGCTATATACTACTGTCCTCATCATCCCAAGTTTGGGGATAGTCGATACAAGATTGATTGTGATTGCAGAAAACCCAAACCAGGGATGCTTCTCAAGGCTGCACGAGAGTTGCATATTGATTTGAAAAAGTCATTTGTGATTGGAGATAAAATAAGTGATGTGATGGCAGGATATAGTGCTGGTTGCACAACTATTCTTGTGTTAACAGGGCATGGGGTGGAAGAAATGTCAAAGAAAAATATTAAAACCAACTTTATTTCAAATGATTTATGTGGTGCTGTAAATAAAATAATCCTACACAAATTTAATCGACCAAGATGCTCGGGTCTGAATGTCTAAGCCATTCAACAGTTAACCTCATCCCCTCTTCAAATCCGTACTTTGGTTCAAATCCTAACATTTCTCGAGCAAGTGAAATATCTGCAAGCGAATGTTTCACATCGCCTGCGCGTGGTGATGCATAAACCGGCTTGATGTCCTTGCCGAGAATTTTATTCAACATCGCCACAAGTCCATTCAGCGTTATTCTCTTGCCGTAAGCAATGTTAAACACTTTACCAGCGACACCAGTAGCTTCACATGCGAGAATATTTGCTTCTACATTATTTTGGATATACGTAAAATCTCGGCTTTGTTCGCCATTACCAAATATTACAGGAGATTTATCGTTCAACATCGTGGTTATGAATTTAGGTATAACTGCAGCATATTGGGAATTTTGATCCTGATGGGGACCAAATACATTGAAGTAACGAAGCGAGACTGTTTCCAGTTCATACAAATCATAAAAGACTTTACAATATTGTTCTCCCACAAGTTTGGTAATTGCATAAGGGCTAAGTGGGTTCAGTTTCATATTTTCTTTTTTAGGTAACGTTGGCGAGTTTCCATAAACCGATGAAGAGGATGCATATATCACACGCTTGACTCCGGCATCTCTAGCTGCTACAAGAACGTTCAATGTACCATCTATATTGTTTTGGTTCGATGCTATAGGATCATCAACCGAGCGGGGTACGGAAGGGAGTGCAGCCTGATGAAGAACATAGTCAATATCGTTAAACTCTTTTTTGAGCATATTTAAATTCTGAATATCTCCATTCACAAATCGAACTTTGTCCACAACATTTGATAGATTCTCCAGCTTACCTGTTAGAAGATTATCGATTATCACAACTTCATTGTTGTTTTTAACCAATTCTGACACAATATTGGTGCCTATAAAACCTGCACCGCCTGTTACTGCAAATCGTTTGCCGTCAATCAATTCCAACCACCTGCTCCAACTCCTTTGTATATAAATCCTGCGTCAATAAGATCCTGAGGTTTCATGGCCCGACAGCCGTCCACAAAAACGATGTTGTCATTAAGTTTAATGTCTTTGATATCAATGTCTTCAAACTCCATGTGATTCACCATTAATACAATGCAATCTGCTCTGTATGT
>JAGLOK010000294.1 GCA_023139005.1 Clostridiales bacterium
ATTTGAGTGAAGCAGCCAGAAACTTATACATACATAGGAACACACTCATATATAGATTAGAAAAAATTCAAAGAATGACAGGACTTGATCTTAGGAACTTTGAGGATGCAGTACTCTTAAAGGTATTGATTATGTTGGGAAAAAGCTTGTCATCTACAAATACGATTATATAAAGGGACTATTAATGAACAAAAACGAATTAAGACAACAAACACTAAAGATGCACGAGCAAGCAAGAGGGAAGATAGCAGTAATCTCGACAGTACCCGTAGAAACCAAAGAACAATTATCATTAGCATATACCCCCGGCGTTGCAGAACCTTGCCTTGATATCCAAAAGGATCCAGAACTAGCCTACAAGTATACTCGCAAGTGGAACTTAGTTGCAGTAGCCTCTGATGGATCTGCAGTACTTGGTTTAGGAGATATCGGTGGTATTGCAGGCATGCCTGTTATGGAAGGTAAGGCGGTACTGTTTAAAGAATTTGGCGACGTAGATGCATTTCCTATTATTCTAGACACCAATGATGTAGACGAAATTGTAGAAACATTGTGCCACATTGCACCCACATTTGGTGGAATAAACCTTGAAGATATTTCAGCACCTAGGTGCTTTGAAATAGAAGAAAGACTAATAAAGCGACTTGATATTCCTGTTTTTCATGACGATCAGCATGGGACCGCAGTTGTAACTCTTGCAGCACTCATGAATGCATTGAAGTTAGTAAATAAGAATATGGAAGATATCAAAATAGTTATCAACGGTGCAGGCGCTGCAGGTGTTGCATGCACAAAGCTACTGATTAGTAGTGGTGTGAAAAACATTATCATGTGTGATCGGAAGGGAATATTATACAAAGATAGAGATGGTATGAATGATATCAAAAAGCAAATGGTCACAATTACCAACCCTGAAAATGTTATGGGAAGCCTAGCTGTTGCAATGATAGATTCGGATGTCTTTATCGGAGTGTCAGCTCCAGGTGTAGTATCCAAAGAAATGGTAGCTTCGATGAATGATGGTGCTATTGTATTTCCGATGTCTAATCCAGTTCCTGAGATTTTCCCCGATGAAGCAAAAAAAGCAGGTGCAAAGGTTGTTGGAACAGGTAGAAGTGATTTTGCAAATCAAATCAACAATGTTTTAGCATTTCCAGGAATATTTAGAGGCGCGCTAGATGTCAGAGCAAAAGTGATAAATGAAGAAATGAAAATCGCAGCAGCAAACGCCATTGCAGAAATAGCTCAAAGTGACGGCTTGACTCCAGAGTATATAATCCCCGCAGCGTTTGACAAACGTGTAAAAGAGGCAGTGTCTGAAGCAGTGAAAAAAGCTGCAAGAGATACGGGAGTAGCGAGAATATAGAGATAGATAAATAGATAAGTATAAATAGGAGTGTGAACTAACTTGCAGTATCAAGAAAATAATGTGAATCAAAGAAAGTATATGAAACTAAGACCCAGCACACTAGTGTTATCAGGACTTCTTCTGATGTTGGTAGTTGCTGCGATTTCAATATTCTTAACCGTATATTTCGGTGCTTATTTTTTGAAAACAAAAGATATTGGCCCTTCTGGTATCAACGATAGTGATATGCTCAAATATGAGAGACTCGAAGAAGTGTACCAACATATCAGCGAGAATTATATCGGAGAAATTGACGAACAAGCCATGATTGATGCTGCTGTAAAAGGACTGGTCTATGGCAGTGGAGACAAATATGGTACTTATTTCACGCCAGAGGAAAGCACGCAATATCACAGCGAAAGCGAAGGAAAGTATGCAGGAATCGGTGTGGTTGTCAGCATTGAGCAAGAAACACAAATACTCACAGTGACACAAGTATACAGAAATACCCCTGCTGAAAAGGCAGGATTCCTGCCGGGTGATATTATAGCAAAATTTGATGGTACAAATGTAATAGGTATGCAATCAATAGAAGTGATAGATTTGGTAAAAGGGGATGAAGGAACAGAAGTCACCATTACAGTAGCAAGAGATAGTGTAGAGATTGATATGGTCATGACACGTGCTATTATTATTGCAGAACGCGCAGAGTGGAGAATGGTGGAAGGCAATATAGCCTACATCAAGCTATATGAATTCAATGGCAACTGTTCTGAGTTATTTCACAAAGGACTCAATGAATTACTCGATCAAGGTGCACAAGGAATAATTTTAGATTTAAGGTACAATCCGGGTGGAGACAAAAATATAGTTGTCAAAATTGCAGATACATTATTACCAAAAGGTCCAATTATTACTCTAGTTGATAACAAAGGAAATGAATATATCGATTATTCCGATGCAAAGTTTTTGGGATTACCGTTAGTAGTATTGGTCAATGAACATAGTGCCAGCGCATCAGAATTGCTCTCAGGAGCTATCCAAGACTATGAGGGCATTGGTGTAGTCATCGGGGAGACAACATACGGTAAGGGCGTTGCACAAGGATTTAGATCATTTAGTGATGGCGCAATGATTCGCACAACAACCAACAAGTACCTCACACCGAGTGGAAGATGTCCACAGGATATCGGTATCATACCGGATATAGAAGTAATATTAGATGAAGAAGTGTCTCAAAATACAGAGCTTTTAACTACAGAAAAAGATAATCAAATGCAAGAAGCGATACGTGTAATCAAAGATATAATGAATGGAAGTTATATCGTAAAATAAGATTATTTTATATTGATTTGAATATATAATATTATTTTCTATATTCTACTTGAAAAAGCATTTCTTTATGATATAATGCTTAAGGAATTTATACTTGAATTACTATATGAGTAGGAAGTATAGATGTCAAAAAACATGGATGTATATTCAATCTTTATATATTTAAAATATAAGGAGAAATGCATCGAAAGTTATATTGACACAGATTACTTTGCTATGGTATAATTTCCAAACGTCAAGCAATATTTCCTTTGAAATCGGCGATGTGCTTACGGTGTGCGTCTGTAGCTCAGTTGGATAGAGCAAC
>JAGLOK010000295.1 GCA_023139005.1 Clostridiales bacterium
GCTTCATCTTTTTCCTCAAAATCATTTAGAATACTTTCAAGCGTCTTGCTGTCCAAGTTTTGTGTAAAAGTATTAATATCGCTGTTCGGCAAAACTGCAATCATAGCAAATCTTTCATCATCACCATAGGGAAGCTTTACCGCCTTATAAGTATCATTTTCAAAACCCAACACACTATCGCTTGATGACATCATGTCAACTTTTGAAGTCGTCGTCTTTCCGAAAAAGTCGCCTTCATGTGTTCTGTTGGAGTCAAACGGTGTTGTCCATTCGCCTTTGAAATATATCGCATTAACCAATACCATTGAAGCCATGGCAAATGGATTATCCTCTTTTTCATAGAGCTTTTCAATCATGCTATTTGTCTTTTTATCAATCCATGAATTGACCTTGTCCACAGCATTAGTATCTTGCAAATCAATGTTATATGTTTCCGTATCAAATACATCGTCCATTGTATCCATGTAGTTTTTGCGTACGGTTATTTTATCGTCAATCCAAATAGAATTAGCATTATTAAATGTAGTATCCCCGGAATTATTAAAGGATTCAATCAAAGCTTTCTGGTAGGATGCAACATCTGTTATATCCATGTCGTCATAACCCAAAACTTTTTGCATTTCTTTGCGCGTTTCATCCTCTGCACCAAAGTAGACCATCGAAAGCGCTTGATTAATAGAAAGTGATGAGAAGAACACATTATCACCTATTGCACTCAACTCTTTTAACAACTCTAAGTTAAATTCAAGCTGCAACCCCTTATGACTTGCAGGCAAACTGGGCAATGCCTCAGATATTGACAGCATCACAGCATCACTTACAGTGGTCTCTTGCGTTTCAGATGGTACTATAGGCTCTCCTGGACTTGCACAAGAATTCAACACAAGCACTGCTACACACATAATTATTATTAATACTCTTTTTTTCATATTAAACCTCACTAAATTTTATTCACACCTCTTTGACGTAATTAAGATCTAAAAGTTCCAAATTAAGTGCATATACAGCTAATAAAGAACTAAAACAAACAAAGATGATTTCAGATGATGATCCTATATAATTCGCAACTTATCATAACGAGGTATGTTTTTCTACTTTATCAGCAGTATTTTATATGGAAACTGCATATCAATGCAATAAATGACAGAAATCCTGCAAAAAAGCAAGAAATCTACTCAGAATACACAAAAACCTTGTTGCATAGTTACCGTTATTCATATATAATTACCATTGGTAAAAATTGCGATAAAGAGCCAAAGACAATCAAAATGATATCTATGTGACTTATATTTTATACCTTTATACCATATAATTCATATTTTATAAATTTTAATTTAAACTACATTAGGAGGAATATTTAATGACAACAAATAAGTTTGTGTACTTATTCTCTGAAGCTGACGCATCCATGAAGAACCTATTAGGTGGTAAAGGTGCAAATCTTGCAGAGATGACAACACTTGGACTCCCCGTACCACAGGGCTTCACAGTAAGCACCGAAGCATGCACACAGTACCATGAAGATGGTAAGAAACTCAACCCAACCATATTAAAGCAAATTGACGAAGCAATCAGAGTATCAGAAGAAATCAACAATAAAAAACTTGGCGACATTGACAATCCATTTTTGTTATCGGTTAGATCAGGAGCAAGGGTGTCAATGCCTGGCATGATGGATACAGTTTTGAACC